>NZ_LOVS01000061.1:0-79954 GCF_001523835.1 Burkholderia sp. ABCPW 14
CCCGCAGTTCCCGCAGTTCCCGCAGTTCCCGCAGTTCCCGCAGTTCCCGCAGTTCCCGCAGTTCCCGCAGTTCCCGCAGTTCCCGCAGTTCCCGCAGTTCCCGCAGTTCCCGCAGTTCCCGCAGTTCGGACGGCTCATGCGATCTTCCGGTTCCGCATGCGCGACGTGATTCGCAGGCGCAGCGGCACGCCGCATTCGCCGACGAACCGATGAACGCGCCGTCCGCCGAACCTTGGCTGAACGTGCTGCTGAGCGCACTGCACGCGGCCCAGCTCGCGCTGCTGCATGCGGCGCACGCGCTCGGCATCGCGGGCGACAGTCACGGCCAGCCCGCATGGCCATGGGCGCGACGCGTCGCCGCCGAGACGCTGCGGCTCGATCTCGGCGTCGCTCGCGCGCTCGGCGCGGCGCTTGCGATGACCTCGGCCGCCGCGCTGATCGCGGCCATCGCGCTCGTCTGGCGGCGGCGTCGCATCGTCCTGCTGTCCGTCGCCGTGCTGTCGGCCGCATGTGCGCCGTGGCCCGCGCCGTCGCTATGGCTCGCCGACGCCGTGCCGACCAGCTTCCGGACGAACCCCGAGCCGTTATCGGTCGCGTCGGCGATGCACGGCGCGCGCCTGTACGCCGCGCACTGCGCGGCCTGCCACGGCGACGACGGCCGCGGCGAAGGTCCGCTCGCCCGCACGCTCGGGCGCTGGCCGCCGACCGTCGTCGGTCCGCTGCTCGGCCGCCGTCTCGACGGCGAGTTGTTCTGGCGCGTGGTCGCCGGCATGCGCGACGCGCACGGCGCGCAGACGATGCCGGGCTTCGCGGGCCGCCTGTCGGACGGCGATGTCTGGGCAGTGCTCGACTATCTGACCGTGCTCGCCGCGCACGGCGGCGCGCAAAGCGGCGACGGCTGGCCGCTGCCGGTGCGGCTGCCCGCGCTCGACGTGCGCTGCGCGGACGGCGCGCCGCAGCCGCTCGCGCACTGGCGCGGCGGACAGCGCGTACGCGTCGTCGCGCTCGGCGACCGGGACGCGCCGCCCATCGACGATGCGCGCTGGCAGACGCTGCTCGTCACCCGCGACGGCCGCGCGCCCGCGACGTCGAGCGCGGCCGGCCGCGCCGCCTGCGTCGCGGCGACGCCCGGCGCATGGGACACGTTCGCGGCGCTCGCGGGCGTCGAGCCGCAGGCGTTCGCCGGCGCGCAGTTGCTCGCCGACCGCGACGGCTGGCTTCGCGCGGCGGCCAAGCGCGGCGAGCGCGGCTGGCGCGACGCGGATCTGCTGTGCACGTCGGCGCCGCCGTCGCGTCGCTCGGCCCGGCCGTCGCGCGGCGGCGGCGATGCGCTGACCGCGCTGCTGCTGCGCATCGATGCGCAGCCGGTGCGCTACGTGCAGGGCGGCTTCGCGCATTGACGCATCGGCCGAATGCGCAATGCGCGCCGCGCGAAGCCCGCAAAAGCGCCGGAAATGCGGCGAGCGGCGCCACACGGATTGAACTTTTCGGATCGGCGCGAAAGTTCGAATTGTGCGATTCGAGCGATTCGAGCGATTCGAGCGATTCGAGCGATTCGAGCGATTCGAGCGATTCGAGCGATTCGAGCGATTCGAGCGATTCGAGCGATTCGAGCGATTCGAGCGATTCGAGCGATTCGAGCGATTCGAGCGATTCGAGCGATTCGAGCGATTCGAGCGATTCGAGCGATTCGAGCGATTCGAGCGTTTCGAGCGTTTCGAGCGTTTCGAGCGTTTCGAGCGTTTCGAGCGTTTCGAACTCGCCGAAAACTCCGAGCACATCGAGCACATCGAGCACATCGAATGCATCGACGAACCAACCCACTTCCTCGGACTATTCCGATACCACCGACCACATGACCACGAACCTCGCCCCTCCGAGCAAGCCGGACGCCCCAATCGACACGACCGCCCCAAGCGCCCCAAGCGCCACGCGCCGTTCGATCAGCTCGTTCGACATCGCCCGCCCGAACCTCGACCGACCGCCACTCGACACGCGCACGTCCAACGCCCCGCTGACATCGACATCCCACGCCTCCCGACGTCGATTCCTCGCGTACGCCGCCGCGACCGCACTCGCCGCGCCGCTCACCGCCCGCGCGCAAACCGGCGGACAAACCGGCAGGCAAGCCGCCACGCGCGCGCTGCTGAAAGCCGGCGACCAGAAAGGCGGCCTGCGCGCGCTGCTCGAAGCGGCGGGCGCGCTCGCAGGCGTTCCATACGACATCCAGTGGTCCGAGTTCCCCGCCGCCGCGCCGCTCGCCGAAGCGCTGAACGCGGGCGCCGTCGACTGCGGCCCGATCGGCGACGCGCCCGTGATCTTCGCGCTCGCGTCCGGTGCGCGCGTGAAAGTGATCGGCGCGAACCGCTCGGACCCATACGGCACCGCGGTCGTCGTCGCGCCCGACGCGCCGCTGCGCCGCGCGGCCGACCTGAAAGGCAAGCGCGTCGGCACGACGCGCGGCTCGATCGGCCACTTCGTCACGCTGAAGGCGCTCGACGCGGCGGGCCTCGCGCCCGCCGACGTCGAATTCCGCTTCCTGCCGCCCGCCGACACGATGCTCGCGCTCGCGAGCGGCTCGATCGACGCGTGGGCGACCTGGGAGCCGTACACCGCGCTCGCGGAAACGAGCGGCCGCGCGCGCGTGCTCGTCGACGGGCGCGGGCTGTGGTCGGGCTTGAGCTACCTCGCGGCGACCGACGCCGCGATCGCCGCGAAGCGCGACGTGCTGCACGACTTCCTGCAGCGGGTCGCGCGCGCGCAGATGTGGTCGTATCGGCACGTCGACACGTATTCGGCGACGCTCGCGCGGATCATCGGCATCCCGCCCGCCGCCGCGCGCCTGCAGTTCGAGCGGCGCCGCACGCAGTGGCAGCCGATCGACAAGACGATCGTCGCCGAGCAGCAGCGCACCGCCGATTTCTATCGAAAGGCGGGCCTGCTGAAGCGTCCGCTCGACGTGCGGCCGACATTCGATCGCGGCTTTCCGCTCGCGTCGAGCTAGCGGCGGCTCGTGCGCTTGTCGGGCGCGCAGCGGCGGCGTTTCCCCCGGCAAAACAGCCCTGGATGGCGGAAAGACCGGGCCCCGGACCGGCCACGACGGACATGGCGCACGCTTGCCCACACTGCGTGACGCGACGATCGGCCGTCCCGCCGCCAGCCGCGGCGAACGCGAGGCCGGCCGAGGATTCGCGCGCCCCGCCTCGGCATGTCTGGTGGACACGCTCGGACGCGAACGGTCGGGGACGCGGGCAATCTGGCAGAATCACGCTTCCGCCTGCGTTTTCCTTACTCCGTACCGGTCTCCGTGTTCGAGCGCGCCATGCCAGTCATCAGCGATCTTTTCGTCTATCCGATCAAGTCCTGCGCGGGCATTGCGAAGGTTCGCGCGCAATTGCTCGTCACCGGGCTCGAATACGACCGCAACTGGATGGTCACCGACCCGACGGGCGCGATGATCACGCAGCGTACGCATCCGAAGCTCGCGCTCGTGCGCACGGAGATCGGCGAGCGCGACCTCATCGTCGCCGCGCCCGGCATGCCGGAGCTGCGCACGCCGCTCGCGGCGTCGGCGCTCGCGGGCGCGGAACCGCTCGCGGCGACCATCTGGCGCGACACCGTGAACGCACTCGACACCGGCGCGCATGCGGCGCGCTGGTTCAGCGAATTCCTCGGCACGCCTGCGCGGCTCGCGCGCTTCGCGCCCAATGCGCGGCGCGTGGTCGGCGCGACGTGGACGGGCCCGTTCACGTCGTACGCGCAGTTCGCGGACGGCTTTCCGATCATGGTCGTCGGCCAGCCGTCGCTCGACGACCTGAACGCGCGGCTGCGCCGCAAGGGCGCGTCCGCGGTGCCGATGGACCGCTTCCGGCCGAACGTCGTGCTGACGGGCCTCGACGCCTACGAAGAGGACTACGTCGACTACCTCGACGTGCAGACGGGCAATCGCGGCGTGCGCCTGAGCCTCGTGAAGCTCTGCACGCGCTGCCCGGTCCCGACGATCGACCAGCGCACCGGCGCGCCGGACCCCGCCTGGCCGAACGAACCGCTCGACACGATGAGCGTCTATCGCGGCAGCGCGCAGTTCGACGGCGCGCTGACGTTCGGCAAGAACGCGATCGTCGTGAACGGCGAAGGCGCGTTTCTGGAGGTCGGGCAGTCGGTCGACGCGGAGATCGCGTTCGGCGATTGAGCTCGCCCGCGCTCGCGAAGCCGGGAGCGCGCAAGGGTTTCGAGCGACGAGGCGGCTGCGTTCGTTGCACGTCGGCGGCGCGTTTGCGCCCGCGCGCGCCGGAATCAATCGAGCGCGCCGCCGCACGAAGACGCCCCGGCTCGCCACAATTGGCCATGCCGGCTCGACACCCGCCGTCGACGACCTCGCCGATTCCGTCGATCCTGTCCATCCCGCCGATCCCGCTATCGCGCCGATCCCGTCTGCCACGCATATCGCGCCGATCCTGTCGATTTCGGCGTCCCGTCGATTTCGCGACAAGCGCTCACCCGGTATGCACCGGCAGCGTCACCCGCACGACGAGCCCGCGGCCTTGCGCATGGCGGTCCGCCGGACCATCGCTCGACCGCCCCTCGCTCTCGCTGCTCTCGCTGCTCTCGCCGCTCTTGCTGCTCCTGCCGCCTTCGCCCACCTCATCGCCCTCATCGCCCTCGCCGAGCACATCGTCCAGCTCGACCTTCCCCCAATGCACGCGCGCGATCTCCCGCACGATCGACAACCCGAGCCCCGTCCCCTCGACCGCGAGCGTCGCCAGGCTCCGATAGAAGCGCTCGAACACCGCGTCGCGCTCGTCGGGCGCGATCCCCGGCCCGTCGTCGATCACTTCGAGCCGCGCGAAGTCGCCGTCGCGCGCGACCCGCACCGTGATCACCGCGCCGTCGCCCGCATAGCGGATCGCGTTGTCGATCAGATTGCCGACCAGCTCGCCGAGCAGATCCGCGCGCCCCATCACGTCGACGCTCGCGTCCTGCTCGAAGCCGAGATCGATGCCGCGCGCGCGGGCGACGCTCGACCAGTCGAGCGTCACGCTGCGCGCGAGCTTCGCGAGCGCGACCGGCTTGCGCGCGATCGCCGGCGCGACGTCCGATTCGAGCCGCGACAGCGACAGCAGTTGCTGGACGATCTTCGCCGCCTGCCGCACCGCGCCGTTCACGCGCCGCAGATGCACGCTCACGCGCGCGTGCTCGGCAGGCCGCAGCGCCAGCTCGACACCCGCCTGCGCGGCCGCGAGCGGCGTCTTCAACTGATGCGCGGCGTCGGCGAAGAAGCGCCGCCGCGCGACCTGCATCCGCTGCGTGCGGCCGATGTACTGGTTGATCGATTCGACGAGCGGCGCGACTTCGCTCGGCATGCCGCTCGTCTCGAGCGGCGTCGGGTCGTCTTCCGCGCGCGCGGCGACCTTCGCCGACAACCGGTTCAGCGGCCGCAGCCCGCGCCCGACCCCGAGCCACACGATGCCGAGCGCGAGCACGACGAGCAAGCCCTCCTGCAGCAGCGAGCCGGCGAGAATCTCGCGCGCGAGCGCCTGCCGCGCCTCGATCGTCTCGCCGACCATCACCCAGACGACGCGCGTTCGCGCGCTCGGCACGTCGTGCACGGGCAGCCGCAGCGCGGCCATCCGAAGCTGCTCGCTGCGGTAGACGGCGTCGTAGAACGACGGCGCGTACAGTTGCGCGCCCGCTTTCGGCGGAGGCGGCGGCAGGTCGCGGTAGCCGGTGATCGCCCGGCCATCGTCGCCGCGGATCAGATAGTAGATCTTGCCGCCGTCGTTCGATTCGAACATCTCGAGCGCGAGATACGGCAGATCGACTTCGACGTCGCCGGAGACGAGCCGCACGCCCTCGCGGATCGACTTCAGCGACGACGCGAGCGTGCGGTCGAACGCGACGTGCGCGGCGTTCATCGCACGCTGGTACGTGAGCCACGAATCGAGCGCGAGGAGACCGAGAAACGGCAGCAGCAGCCACAGCGCGACCTGCGCGCGCAGATTGAGCCGCGTCATCGCGGCTGCGCCTCGAGCAGATAGCCGAGCCCCCGCAGCGTGACGATCGCGACGCCGCTGCGTTCGAGCTTCTTGCGCAGCCGGTGCACGTAGATCTCGATCGCGTCGGCGTTCACCGATTCGTCGAGGCCGAAGATCTTCTCCGACAGCGTCTCCTTGTTGATCGCGCGGCCGTTGCGCAGGATCAGCACTTCGAGCACCGAGCGCTCGCGCGGCGTCAGCGCGAGCGCGTCATTGTTCAGACGAAAACTGCGATCGACGCTGTCGAACGCAAGCGGCCCGCATTCGACGCGCGCGTGCTCGTGGCCCAGGCTGCGCCGGATCAGCGCGCGGGCGCGCGCTTCGAGCTCGGTCAGCTCGAACGGCTTCGCGAGGTAGTCGTCCGCGCCGAGATCGAGCCCGCGCACGCGGTCCTCGACCGAGCCGTGCGCGGTCAGGATCAGCACGGGCACCGGGTTGCGCCGCGCGCGCAGCCGCCGCAGCACCTCGAGGCCGTCGAGCTTCGGCAGCCCGAGATCGAGAATCACGAGCGCGTAGTCCTGCGTGTGCAGCACGTGGTCGGCGGCCTCGCCGTCCGCCATGTGATCGACCGCGAAACGCGCGGCGGCGAGCGCGTCGGCAAGCGACTGCGCGAGGATCGGATTGTCTTCGACGAGCAGCACGCGCATCAGCAAACCTCGGGAAATCCATAATCAAAAGAAAGCCATTGCGACGAAAAATGAAAGCGCGCTGAAAGTGCCCGCCGCTTAACATCCGCGTCACTCGAACCAAACAAGACGCAACTGGAGGAAGACATGCAGTACGCACCGGCCGCCATCGCCGCCATTCTTTTCGTCGCCGCAAGCACTGTCGGCGCACAGGTCCCGGCCGGCTATCCGGGTAACTACCAACGCGTGATCGACGCCGCGAAGCAGGAAGGCAAGCTCGTCGTTTACTCGACGACCGACACCGCGCTCGTGCGCCCGCTCATCAAGGATTTCGAAAGCCTGTATGGCGTGAAGATCGAATACAACGACATGAACAGCACCGAGCTTTACAACCGCTACGTCAGTGAAAGCGCCGCGAAAAGCACGAGCGCCGACGTGCTGTGGAACTCGGCGATGGATCTGCAGGTGAAGCTCGTCAACGACGGGCTGATGGCGTCGTACGACTCGCCCGAGACGCCGCACCTGCCGCAATGGGCGCAGTACCAGAAGCAGGCGTACGGCACGACCTACGAGCCGCTCGCGATCGTCTACAACAAGCGCCTGATTCCCGGGAACGACGTGCCGAAGACGCGCGCCGACCTGATCAAGCTGCTGCAGTCGCAGCCCGACAAGTTCAAGGGCAAGGTGACGACCTACGACATCGAGAAGTCCGGCGTCGGCTTCAACTACCTGACGCAGGATGCGCACGTGAACGACAAGGCGACGTGGGAGCTCGTGCGCGCGATCGGCGCGACGGGGCCGAAGCTGCAGTCGAGCACGGGCGCGATGATGGAGCGCATCTCGTCGGGCGAGAATCTCATCGGCTACAACATCATCGGCTCGTATGCGTACGCGAAGGCGAAGAAGGACAAATCGATCGGCTATGTGTTTCCGACCGACTACACGCTCGTCGTGAGCCGCCTCGTGACGATCTCGAAGCAGGCGCGGCATCCGAACGCGGCGAAGCTGTGGGTCGATTACCTGCTGTCGAAGCGCGGCCAGACGCTGATCGCGAACCAGGCGAATCTCTACTCGATCCGCGCGGACGTAGCGGGCGAGACGTCGATGACGAGCCTCACGAAGGACCTCGGCGATTCGCTGAAGCCGATCCAGATCGGCTCGGGCCTGCTCGTCTACCTCGATCAGTCGAAGCGCCTCGCGTTCCTCAAGCAGTGGCAGCAATCGCTCAAGCGCTGAGCCCGCGCGCGTGACCGTTCGCGCGGCCGCCGCCGCGCGAACGCCCCTTTTCACATTCCTTCTCCATCGACGCGGCCCGCGGGCCGCAAGGGCGAACTCATGCTTACAACCAGCACCGGCCGACCGTCCGCGCCCGTGACGCGCGCTCGCGGCGACGGCGCGCCGCCCCCGCCGGCGGCGGGCGGACTCTGGCCGCTCGCGGGCATGCTGCGCTGGATCGTCGTCGCAGTCCTGACGATCGCGGTCGCGCTGCCGATCGCGTTCATCGTGTTCCAGAGCCTGTTGTCCGCGCCGTTCTTCGACGCGAACCGCACGCTCGGCATCGAAGGCTTCCGCTTCATCTTCACCGATCCCGACTTCTGGTCGGCCGTGAAGAACTCGTTCATCGTCGCGGGCGGGATGCTGTTCATCTCGATTCCGCTCGGCGGCATCCTCGCGTTCCTGATGGTGCGCACCGACCTGCCCGGCCGCCGCTGGCTCGAGCCGCTCGTGCTCACGCCCGTGTTCGTGTCGCCGATGGTGCTCGCGTTCGGCTACGTCGTCGCGGCCGGTCCGGTCGGCTTCTATTCGGTGTGGTTCAAGGATCTGCTCGGCGTATCGAGCGTGCCCTGGAACGTCTATTCGATCTTCGCGATCACGCTGATCGTCGGCTTGACGCATGTGCCGCACGTGTACCTGTACGCGTCGGCCGCGCTGCGCAACCTCGGCTCGGACGTCGAGGAAGCGGCGCGCGTGACGGGCGCGCGGCCGTTGCGCGTCGCGCTCGACGTGAGCCTGCCGATGACGATGCCCGCCCTGCTCTTCTCGGGCGTGCTCGTGTTCTTCCTCGGCTTCGAAGTGTTCGGGCTGCCGCTCGTGCTCGGCGACCCCGAAGGCCACCTCGTGCTCGCGACGTACCTGTACAAGTTGACGAACAAGCTCGGCGTGCCGTCGTATCACCTGATGGCGGCCGTCGCCGTGTGCATCATCGCGATCACGTTCCCGCTCGTGCTGCTGCAGCGCCATTTGCTGAAGTCGGCGAACCGCTTCGTGACCGTGAAGGGCAAGGCCGGCCGCCCCACCGTGCTGCCGCTGCGCGCGTGGCGCTGGGTCGCGCTCGCGATCGTCGCCGTGTGGCTCGCGCTCACCGTGATCGTGCCGATCTCGGGCATCGTGCTGCGCGCGTTCGTGACGAACTGGGGCGAAGGCGTGGCGCTCGCCGAAGTGCTGACGGTCGCGAACTTCGTCGAGCTGTTTGAGCAGGACAACCTCGTGCGCGCGATCGTCAACACGCTCGGCATCGGCGTGATCGGCGGCGCGCTCGCGGTCGGCTTCTATTCGCTCGTCGCGTTCGCCGGCCACCGCCGCCACGACTGGGCCGCGCGCCTGCTCGACTACATCGTGCTGCTGCCGCGCGCGGTGCCGGGCCTCCTCGCCGGCCTCGCGTTCCTGTGGATCTTCCTGTTCGTGCCGGGCCTGCGCGAGTTGAAGAGTTCGATGTGGAGCATCTGGATCGCGTACACGGTCGTGTGGCTCGCCTATGGGATGCGCGTGATCCAGAGCGCGCTCCTGCAGGTCGGACCGGAGCTCGAGGAAGCGGGCCGCAGCGTCGGCGCGACGCGCGCGCGCGTGTCGCTCGACGTGACGCTGCCGCTCGTGCGCTTCGGCCTGCTCGCCGCGTGGCTGCTGATCTTCATGATCTTCGAGCGCGAATACTCGACGGCCGTCTATCTGCTGTCGCCCGGCACCGAGGTGATCGGCGCGCTGCTCGTGTCGCTTTGGGCGACGGGCGCGGTCGATCAGGTCGCCGCGCTGTCCGTCATCAACATCGCAATGGTCGGCGCGGGACTCGCCGTCGCGTTGCGCTTCGGAGTGAAACTGCATGGATAAGCTCATCGTCGACGATCTGCATCTGAGCTACGGCGCGAACCCGATCTTGAAGGGCGTGTCGTTCGAATTGAACGCGGGCGAGGTCGTGTGCCTGCTCGGCGCGTCGGGCAGCGGCAAGACGACGCTGCTGCGCGCGGTCGCCGGGCTCGAGACGCCGTCGTCCGGCCGCATCCGGCTCGACGAGCGTACGTTCTTCGACGGCGCGCGCCACGTCGACCTGCCCGTCGAGGCGCGCTCGCTCGGCCTCGTGTTCCAGTCGTACGCGCTGTGGCCGCATCGGACCGTCGCCGGCAACGTCGGCTACGGGCTCAAGCTGCGCCGCGTCGCGGCGGGCGAGATCAAGCGCCGCGTGCAGAGCGCGCTCGACCAGCTCGGCCTCGGCCATCTCGCCGGGCGCTATCCGCATCAGCTGTCGGGCGGCCAGCAGCAGCGCGTCGCGATCGCGCGCGCGCTCGTCTACAACCCGCCCGTGATCCTGCTCGACGAGCCGCTGTCGAACCTCGACGCGAAGCTGCGCGAAGAAGCGCGCGCGTGGCTGCGCGAGCTGATCGTGTCGCTCGGGCTGTCCGCGCTGTGCGTGACGCACGACCAGGCCGAGGCGATGGCGATGTCGGACCGCATCCTGCTGCTGCGCGACGGCCGCATCGAGCAGGAGGGCACGCCCGCCGAGCTGTACGGCGAGCCGCGCACGCTGTATACGGCCGAGTTCATGGGCAGCAACAACCGGATCGACGCGCGCGTCGACGCGGTCGAAGGCGAGCGCGTGACGCTCGCCGGCGACGGCTGGCGGCTCGCGGCGCTCGCGCGCGGCGCGCTGCGGCAAGGCCAGGACGCGCACGCGGTGATTCGCGTCGAGCGCGTGCAGGTCGCGGACGGCCCGGGCGAGAACCGGCTGCCCGCCGAGCTCGTGACGTCGATGTATCTCGGCGACCGCTGGGAATACCTGTTCCATTGCGGCGAGCTGCGGCTGCGCGCGTTCGGCTCGGTGCCGCGCGCGGCGGGCCGGCACTGGCTCGAGTTCCCGGCGAACGACTGCTGGGCGTTCGCGAAGGCGGGCTGACCGAGACCGGGCGCGGCCGGCGGCGGCGCATGCGTCGGATGACGTACTGCCTTTGGCCTGCGTGATGGCGAACGCGATGCGGACAGTGAACGGTGAGCCGTGTCGGGCGACATGCACGCGGAATCGGCCGCATGCGAACGCCGCGACGAATCGCTCGACGCACGCGGCGCCGCCTATTGTTTCGGATCACCCGGCATGACGCCCTCCCCGGCCGCCTCGACGAAATCCCCCGTAGCGCCCCCGTAGCGCCCCTGTAGCGCCCCTGTAGCGCCCCTGTAGCACCACGCAGCAACCCCGCGCCGACATCCGCCGGCGCACCCGGCGCGCGCACGCCGCTCGACGGCGCACGTGCGCGCGCCACCTAAAACAACATCATTCAATCGGAGACACCGAAGATGAAAAAGCACCGCCGCATCGCCGGCAGAAATGCGATCACAGCCGGCTTCGCCACGTGGGCGAGCGTTGCGGGCAGCCACGCGCTCGCGCAATCGAGCGTCACGCTGTACGGCATCATGGACGCGGGCGTCGAGTACGTGAACCACGCGGCGCCCGAGGGCGGCAGCGCGCTTCGCCTCAAGTCGGGCAACAAGAACACGTCGCGCTGGGGCTTGCGCGGCGTCGAGGATCTCGGCGGCGGCCTGAAGGCAGTGTTCCGGCTCGAAAGCGGGATCGACCTCGCGAACGGCGGCTTCGACGACGGCCCCGACTCGATCTTCGCGCGGCGCGCGACGGTGGGCCTCAAGGGCAAGTGGGGCGAGTTGACGCTCGGCCGCAACTTCACCGTCACGTACGACTACATGCTGCCGTTCGATCCGATGGGCTACGCGCAGAACTACTCGTGGGCGACGTCGTCGACGGCGACGGGCGGCCGCAAGGACGGCCTCTTCACGCGCTCGTCGAACGCGGTGCGCTACGACGGCTCGTACGGCGGCTTCCGCTTCGGCGCGATGTACGGCTTCGGCAACGTGCCGGGCAGCATGAAGACGAGCTCGAAGTACGACTTCGCACTCGGCTACGAGAGCGGCCCGTTCGCCGCGGTCGTCACGTTCGACCGCCAGAACGGCGCACGCGACAGTGTGACGCCCGCCGACCCGGTCGACTACGTGCAGGGGATGCATGCGGGCGTCAGCTACGACTTCGGCCAACTGAAAACGATGGCGGGCTACCGCAACTACCGCCGCACATACCACACGACGGCGGCGACGCAACTGAGCGACATGTACTGGATCGGCGGCTCGTACGACTTCACACCGGCGTTCTCGCTGATCGGCGCGGTCTATCACCAGAACATCAAGGGTGGCACCGACGCCGATCCGACGCTCGTGTCGCTGCGCGCGCAATACGCGCTGTCGAAGCGCACGGTGCTGTACGCGGCGGGCGGCTTCGCGATCGCGCAGCATGGGCGGAACGTGAGCCTGTCGCGCGATTCGGCCGGGTACGCCGATACGCAGGTCGGCGTCACGGTGGGGATGCAGCAGCGGTTCTGATCGCCGACGCGCGATGACGCGAGGCGGCGCGCCGTCACCCGGACGCATTCATCGTGAACACCGGGCGCACGCGGCTGTCCGCGTCGTCCCAATGCGCGTGGACGCGCGCAAGCGGCATCGTTTCGGTGTCGATCCGCAGTCCGGCGGCGTCCGCCGCACCGAACACCGCGCGCGCCGCGTTCAACAGGCGCGGCAGCGAAATGCTGCCGATGCCGCTGCCCATCAGCGTGATCGCCGTGGCGCGCAGCACCGCGCCCGGCAGCAATACGTCGGCGCCGCCGATCGTGCCGATCTGCACGAAGCGCACCGGATGCCCATCGGGCGACGCCTTCGCCGCGGCAATCAACGCGGACCGCGCGCTCGCGCCCCACAGATAATCCAGCACGACATCCACGCCCGCGCGGAAATGTGTCTCGAACGCGCGCGCCACCGGTTCGTCATCCTGCGCCAGCGAGATCGTGACATCGGCGCCCGCCGATTTCAGCGCTTCGAGCGCGTCCGCATTTCGCCCTGTCGCGATCACCTTCGCCGCGCCGAGATGTTTGGCGATCCGGACCGCGAGCCGCCCCGACGCGCCGGTCGCGCCGTTGACGAGCACCGTCTCGCCCGCCACGAGCCGCGCGCGCTCGGTCAGCGCCGCCCATGACGACATGCCCGGAATCGCGATCGCGGCCGCCGTGACGTCGTCGAGCGAATCGGGCAACGGAACGCAGTTCGCTTCGGGCACGAGCGTGTGCTCCGCCATCGCGCCGAACGGCGCCTGCGGCCCCAGGAAATAGACGCGCCGGCCGTCGTCGAGACGCCCGGTCCCGTCGACCCCTGCCACGAACGGGAAACGGCCCGTCGACGAATAGTGCGCGCCCGATGCGCGCGCCTGCGCGAGCCGGCTCAACGCGGATGCGGTCACGTCGATCACGCGATGGCCGGCCGATGCGCGCGGCGGATCGAATTCGGCGTAGCTCGGGCGCTGGCCCGCGCCCTGGACAACAGCAGCTTTCATGAAGGCTCCTTGCTCATCGAATTGCAACGGGATCGCGCGATCGCCGCGCGTGGCGACACGCGCGGCGCTGCATCGCGAATCTCGAGTGTGTCGAATGAATCGATCGCTTGCGGCGCGGACAGCGCACCGGCGACGCCGGCCGCCGCGCGCGCATTCGCGAGGCATGCGGCGACGGCGCTGCCGCCGATCGCCATGCCGCCGGCTTCGAGTCGCTCGGTGTGTTCGGGGAAGATCGGTCCGGCTCGCATCGCACGCCGGATCGAATGAACGTGAACGCAGTGTAGGCGTGCACTCAAGGCCAGTCTCCGGTATAAAAGCCATTCGATACGGTATTCAGGCCATGCTCGATCCACTCCTTCCCGTCGAACTCGTGATGTCCTCCGACGGCCCGTTCGTCGCCGCCGCCGAATTGACGCAGCACGACGCGCGCACGACCGCACCGCACAGCCATGCGCGCGGACAACTCGTCGGCGCATCGAGCGGGCTCGTGTCGATCGGGCTCGACGACCAGGACTGGGTGGTTCCCGCGATCCACGCGATCTGGATCCCGCCGCACCGCGTGCATTCGCTGCGCTCGTTCGGCCCGTTTTCCGGCTGGAGCGTCTTCATCGCGCAACACCGGTGCGCATCCTTGCCGGACGCGCCGCGCGCGATCATCGCGTCGCCGCTGCTGCGCGAGGCGGTTCGCCGCGCGGCGAGCTGGCGCGGCGCCGAGCTCGACTGCACGCGCGCGCGGATCGCGGACGTGATACTGGATGAGATCGCGACGGCGAAAGCGGGATCGCTGGGGTTGCCGCGCCCACGCGATCCGCGACTCGTGCGGATCACCGATGCGCTGGCCGGCGATCTGGCGGACAATCGCCGCGTCGACGAATGGGCGGCGTGGGCCGGCATGGCGCCGCGCACGCTGAGCCGCCGCTTCGTGGCCGAGACGGGGCTCACGCTCGCGCAGTGGCGTCAGCAGGCGCGCCTGCTGCGCGCGCTCGAACGGCTCGCGGACGGCGTGACGGTGACGACGGTCGCGCTCGACCTCGGCTACGACAACGTCAGCGCGTTCATCGACATGTTCCGCCGGGCGCTCGGCACGACGCCAGGGCAGTATGTGAGCGCGGAGCCCGGCGAGCATCGGGACGGCGCGCGGCGCGCGCGCCCCTCCGATGCGAGCGATTCGGGCGATGCGGGCGGGGCGCGGAGTCAGTAAGTGCCGTCGCCCGCGCGGGCCGCGCCATCGGCCGATGACTTGAACTGCGCGGCGAGCCGCTCCGCGCTGCGCGCAAGCAGCGTCGTGTCGACGCCGACCGCGACGAACGTCGCGCCGGCTTCGAGATAGCGCCGCGCGGCGCGCGCGTCCGCGCTGAGGATGCCCGCCGCCTTGCCCGCCGCGACGATCGAGGCGATCGCGCGGTCGATCGCCGCCTGCACGTCCGGATGCGCGGGATTGCCGAGATGTCCGAGATCGGCCGCGAGATCGGCCGGCCCGATGAACACGCCGTCGACGCCTTCGACGCGCGCGATCGAATCGATCGCGTCGAGCCCCGCACGCGTCTCGACCTGCACGAGCACCGCGATCCGGTCGTTCGCCTGCCGCAGGTAATCGTCGACGCGATTCCAGCGCGACGCGCGCGCGAGCGCGCTGCCGACGCCGCGGATGCCGTGCGGCGGATAGCGGGTCGCCGCGACGGCCGCGCGCGCCTCGTCCGCGCTCTGCACCATCGGCACGAGCAGCGTCTGCGCGCCGAGATCGAGCACCTGCTTGACGGCGACCGCATCGTTGCACGGCACGCGCACGACAGGATGCGACGGATACGCGGCGATCGCCTGCAATTGCGCGAGGATCGTCGGCACCGTGTTCGGCGCGTGCTCGCCGTCGATCAGCAGCCAGTCGAAGCCCGCGCCCGCGACGACTTCCGCGCTATAGGGATTCGCGAGTCCGAGCCACAGCCCGATCTGCGCTTCGCCGCGCGCGAGCGCGGCCTTGAACGTGTTGTCAGGAATCCGCATCGTCGGCCGTCACTCGAAGTAGCAATGGATCGCGCCGAGCGGACCGTAATCGACGCTGAACGTGTCGCCGCTCTTCGCCGCGCACGGCCGCGTGAACGATCCGCCGAGAATGATCTCGCCCGCGTCGAGCGCCACGTCGAAGCGCGCGAGCCGGTTCGCGAGCCACGCGACGCCGTTCGCCGGATGGTTCAGCACGCCCGCCGCGACGCCCGTCTCCTCGACGACGCCGTTGCGCGACATGATCGCCGCAACCCAGCGCAGGTCGACGTCCATCGGCCGCACGGGACGCCCGCCGAGCACGACGCCCGCGTTCGCCGCGTTGTCGGCGATCGTGTCGAACACCTTGCGCGGACGCTTCGTGTCCGGATCGATCGACTGGCTGCGCGCGTCGATGATCTCGAGCGCGGGCACGACGTAGTCGACCGCGTCATAGACGTCGAACACCGTGCAGTTCGGCCCCTTCAGCGGCTTGCCGAGCACGAACGCAAGCTCGACCTCGACGCGCGGCACGATGAAGCGGCGCGTCGGAATCGTCGCGCCGTCCTCGAAGAACATGTCGTCGAAGAGCGCGCCGTAGTCGGGCTCATCGATCTGCGAAGACGACTGCATCGCCTTCGACGTCAAGCCGATCTTGTGCCCTTTCAGCACGCGCCCTTCGGCGAGCTTCATGCCGACCCACGTGCGCTGGATCGCGTACGCGTCGTCGATCGTGATGTCCGGATAGTCGAGCGAGATCTGGCGAATCTGCCTGCGCTCGCGCTCGGCGACGTGCAGCCGGCGGGCGAGCAACTCGATGGTGGCGGAATCTAGCATGGTCGTCGTTGTCGGGGTTGGAATCACGCGCTGCGCTTGTAGCGCGCGTGGATGTTGTTGTGCTTGTACGAGCCTGTCTCGCTGAACTCGGTCAGCTCCATCGACAGCGCAAGAGAGCGCCGCGCGTAGAGCGCCGCGAAATGCGCCTTGATCGCGTCGAACAGCGCGTCGCACGCGGCCTTCTTCGTCGCCTCGTCGCGCCCGGAGCCGATCTTGAACGTCACGTGGACGAACGCGTCGTCGGCGGTGCCGTCGGCGACGCAGTAATCCTGCAGCTCGATCGCGCGCGAGCGGATGCCGCCTGTCGGGAACACGCCGCCCTGCGCGATCAGCGTCTCGTTGACCGTCTTGAGCAGCACGGGAATCCGCGCGTCATCACGGATGTTCGCGGTGTATTCGACGATGATGTGAGGCATGTCGGCTCTCCGTATTCTTCAGGATTGCGTCGGCGTCCGAAGCGAATCGGCGCGCGACGCGCGCACGGCGCGCACGGCATTCATGGCGTTCACGCCAGCGGAAAGATCGCGTTGATCTGCCCGGTGCCCGAGCTCGCGAAGTAGTCGGTCACGATCTCGATCGGCTTGTCATAGCGATCCCAGCCGAGCAGGCCGAGCAGCATCGCGGTGTCGTGCATGCCGCCTTCGCCGTAGCAGTGCTCGTTGTACTCGGGCAGCATCTTGCAGAACGTCGCGAAATCGCCCTGCTTCCACAGCTCGACGACGCGCAGATCCACTTGCTTGAAGAACTCGCGGCTGATCATGTGGATCGCCGCCTCGGGGCTGCCGTTGTCGTTGAAGCGATGCGACAGCGAGCCGCTCGCGAAGAACGCGACGTTCGAATCGCTCGCTTCGATCGCGTGCTTGAGCGCCTCGCCGAAGCGCCGGCTCTCGTCGAGCGAGTGCCACATGCACCAGCCCGCGATCGACACGACCTTGAAGTGCTGATCGGCGTTCA
The DNA here is from genome assembly GCF_001523835.1 of Burkholderia sp. ABCPW 14. Classification (NCBI taxonomy): domain Bacteria; kingdom Pseudomonadati; phylum Pseudomonadota; class Betaproteobacteria; order Burkholderiales; family Burkholderiaceae; genus Burkholderia; species Burkholderia sp. ABCPW 14. Next base: position 17,082 of record NZ_LOVS01000061.1, read on the forward strand.
TGTAGCGCATCGGCACGAGCGTGCCGTACTCGAGCTCGAGACTGTCGATCTCGTGCGCGCGCGTGCCGATCCCGCGCTCGTTCGCGGTCGCGGCGATCAGATGGCCGAGCGCCGGATTGCCCGGATATTCATAACGCATGTCGCGAATGAAATGCGGCAGCTCGTTGCTCGTGTAGACGCCTCCGAAATGCCCGTTGCAGTTCACGTGATAGCCGGCGTTCACGAGCCAGTGCGTGTCGGCGACGACGATCGTGTCGACGCCGAGCGCGCGGCAGCGCTCGCCGATCACCTGATGACCGCGGATCGCCTCGGCACGGCAGCCGTGATGCCTGCCCGGCAACTCGGACAGATACATCGACGGCACGTGCGTGATCTTCGCGGCGAGTGACAGCTTTCCCATCGTGAGTCTCCTGCCGCGTCGCCGGCCAACGGCGCCGGCGCGCGGCGTATCGTTCGTTGTCCGCGGACGTCACACGCCCCAGCGGGGAATGTGATGGCTGCCCATCGAGATGCAGACGTTCTTGATCTCGGCGAACACCTCGAAGCTGTATTCGCCGCCCTCGCGGCCGGTGCCGGATTCCTTCACGCCGCCGAACGGCTGGCGCAGATCGCGCACGTTCTGGCTGTTGACGAACACCATCCCCGCCTCGATGCCGCGCGCGAGCCGATGCACGCGGCCGACGTCCTGCGTCCAGATGTACGACGCGAGGCCGTATGGCGTGTCGTTCGCGAGGCGCAGCCCGTCTTCCTCGCCGTCGAACGGAATCAGGCACGCGACCGGCCCGAAGATCTCTTCCTGCGCGATCCGCATCCGGTTGTCGACGTCGGCGAACACGGTCGGCCGCACGAAGTTGCCGTTCGCGAGATGCGCGGGCAGGTTCGCCGGCTTGTCCGGGCCGCCCGCGACGAGCCGCGCGCCTTCGTCGATGCCGAGCCGCACGTAGCCCGTCACCTTCTCCCAGTGCGCGCGCGTGATCATCGAGCCCACCTGCGTGTTCTCGTCGGCCGGATCGCCGACGATCAGGCTGTTCGCACGGCGCGCGAACTCGGCGACGAACCTGTCGTAGATCGTCCGCTGCACGAAGATCCGCGAGCCGGCCGTGCAGCGCTCGCCGTTGATCGAGAAGATCGTGAAGAGCGACGCATCGAGCGCGCGGTCGAAATCGGCGTCGTCGAAGATCAGCACGGGCGACTTGCCGCCCAGCTCCATCGAATATTTCTTGAGGCCGGCGCGCTCCATGATCCGCTTGCCCGTCACCGTGCCGCCCGTAAACGACACCGCGCGCACGTCCGGATGCCGGACGAGCGCATCGCCCGCGGTCGCGCCGTAGCCCTGCACGACGTTCAGCACGCCGGCCGGAATGCCGGCTTCGAGCGCGAGGCGGCCGAGCTGGTCGGCCGTCAACGGCGAGAGCTCCGACATCTTCAGCACCGCCGTGTTGCCGAGTGCGAGGCACGGCGCGGTCTTCCACGTCGCGGTCATGAACGGCACGTTCCATGGCGACACGAGCGCGCACACGCCGACCGGCTGATACAGCGTGTAGTTCAGCATCTGGTCGTCGACCGGATAGCTGCGGCCGTTCATCTGCGTGCACACTTCGGCGAAGAAGTGGAAGTTCTCCGACGCGCGCGGGATCAGCTGCTTCTTCGTCTGCGAGATAGGCAGGCCGGTGTCCTGCGTCTCCAGTTCGGCGAGTGCCGGCACGTTGCGCTCGATCAGTTCGCCGAGCTTGCGCATCAGCTTCGCGCGCGCCTTCGCCGGCGTGTTCGCCCACTTCGGGAATGCTTCCTTCGCGGCGCGCACGGCCGCGTCGATTTCTTCCGCGCCGCCCGACGCGACCTCGGCGATCGGCTCGCCCGTCGCCGGGTTGAACGTCGTGAACGTCTCTCGGCTTTCGACTTCCCGGCCGCCAATCCAGTGCTTGATGCTCATGCGTCTCTCCTTGTGCGACGGCCTCAGCCGACGCGATAGTAATCCGCTTCGCCGACGATCGTGTTGACGAGCCGGCCGACGCCCTCGATCTCGGTCACGACCTCGTCGCCCGGCTTCGTGTCGGCGAGCCCTTCGGGCGTGCCGGTCAGGATCAGGTCGCCGGGCGCGAGCGTCATGAAGCCGCTGATGTACTCGATCAGCGACGCGACGTCGAAGATCATGTCGCGCGTGTTGCCGCGCTGCGTTTGCACGCCGTTGACCGTCGTGCGCAGCGCGAGATTCATCGGATCGCCGATCTCGTCGCGGGTCACGAGCCACGGCCCGAGCGGCGTGCACGTGTCGCGGTTCTTCACGCGCAGGTTCGGTCGGTAATAATTTTCGAGATAATCGCGGATCGCGTAATCGTTGCCGATCGTGTAGCCGAGCACGTGGTCGAGCGCCTGCGCGCGCTTCACGTTGCGCGCCTCGCGGCCAATCACGACCGCGAGCTCGCACTCGTAGTGCATGTGCGTCGCATCGGCCGGCCGCACCGTCCGCGCTCGATGGCCAACGAACGTGTTCGGTCCCTTCAGGAAAATGAGCGGCTCGGTCGGCGCCTTGAACGCGAGCTCTTTCGCGTGATCGGCATAGTTGAGGCCGAGCGCGAACGTCGTGCGCGGCACGACGGGCGGCAGCCACGAGACGTCCGTCTCGGCGAGCACGCGCCCGGTATCGAGCCGCACGCGCCCCTCGCCCGCGGGCTCGGCCGCGTGCAGCGCGCCGTTGAATACTACGCGTGCGGTCTTCATCGTGCGTCCTCCGCCATCAACGTATGCCGCAACACGCCGAGGCCCGGCGCCTCGATCTCGATCGCGCTGCCCGCCGCCGCGCGCGGCGCGTTCGGGCCGACGCCGACGAGCAGCACGTCGCCCGCGTCGAACGACATGAACGCCGACACGTCGGCGATCAACTGCGCGACGGGGCGAATCAGATTCGCGGTGCTCGCCTCGTAGCGCCGCTCGCCGTTGACGCGCACGGTCACGGCGAGCGCGTCCGGATCGCCGATGCTTGCGCGCGCAACGATCGCCGGCCCGAGCGGGCAGAAGCCGTCGCGGCACTTCAAGCGTACCGCCGGCCGATAATAATCGGGATGCGGGACCGACACGTCGCTTGCAAGCGTAAAACCTATAACGAAGTCGAGCGCCCGTTCGACCGGCACGCGCGTCGTGCGCCGCGCGAACACGACGCCGACCGTCGCACCGATCTCGAGCGCATCGACGCCCGCCGGCACGACGACGGCCGCGCCGTCGCCCGCATGCGTGTTCGCGGGCTTCACGTACAGCACGGGCGCCTGCGGCGGCTTGTTGTACGGCGGCGCATGCACCGCGTCGCCGAGCGCCGCGAGCGCGCCGCGGTCGTTCAGCAACGCGCCGTAGACCGTGCCGATGCGCACCGTGTCGACGGTCGCGCCAGCGGCGACAAGAGACAGCTCCATACGATTCATCCTCCGCCGCGTCGCGCGGCCGGGTCAATTACTTAACATATTAACTACAGCCCGGGAAAAGAACAACCGCGATAACCCTGATAACCTCGATAAGGCGGTCCCCGACGATTTTCGCCCTGCTAAGATTGATGGATCAACCGTCCTTCCAGGAACCTCATGAATCGTACGTTCGATCATCGCAATCTGGCCATGCTGCTGCTCGAGGCCCGCGAAACGCTGATGGGCCGGTTCCGGCCGATCCTCAAGGAGTTTGCGCTGACGGAGCAGCAATGGCGGATCATTCGCGTGCTGGACGGCGAACCGTCTCATGAGCTCGAAGCCGGGCAGATCGCGCGGCGCTGCTGCATCCTGAGCCCGAGCCTCACGGGCGTGCTGGAGAGGATGGAGCGCGACGGCCTGATTCGCCGCACGCGCGCCCAGGAGGATCAGCGCAGGCTGATCGTCAGCCTGACGCCGCAGAGTCGTCAGCTCGTCACGCAGATCAGTCCGCGCATCGACGAGCAGTACCGGCTCATCGAGCAGCGCTTCGGCGCGGACGCGCTGGGCGAAGTGTACGCGGCGCTCGACAAGCTGATCGAAGTCGGCGGCTCGTGACGCGCGGCCGCCGCGCGCGCCGTCAGCGGACCGCTCGCGGCATCTGCGCGAGCACGTCGACGCCGCGCGACGTGCGCATGCACTCGTTCACGTAGTCGACGAACGGCAGCGGTTCAAAGTCGATCTCGTCGCGCACGCGCGCGTTGTCGAACACGTAGTCGAGTTCGGCGAACGCCGCGTAAGACTGCAACGCCCGCTCGATCACGCGCGCGCACGCGACGTCGCGGCGGCCGAGCACGTCGCGCGCGATCGACGGAAACTCGGCGGACGAGCAGAGCGCGTAGCGCGGCTCGTCGCCGAGGCCCACCGCCTCGTCCATCGCGCGGACGATCTGCGTGACGGTCGGCGCTTCGTCGCCCGCCGATACGTGATACGTGTCGTGCGCGAGCGACGGCTTCAGCGCGAGCAGCATCAGCGCGCGCGCGCAGTCGTCGACCGCGACCACGTCGATGCGCGTCATCGGCCGCGCGGTGAAGCGGCGCGCCGCGTGAACGATCCGGAACATCCAGAACGTGCTCGCCGACGGCTGCGTGCCGAGCAGCGTATGGCCGACGACGCACGACGGCCGCACGACGACGAGCGGCAGGCCGAGCGCGCGCAGTTGCGCTTCCGCGTCGCGCTTGCCGCGCGTATACGGCACGAAGTCGACCTCGCGGCCGCGCGTCGGCGCGTCGTCCTCGCAAACCGTGCTGCGCCCTTTCATCCCGCACGCGAACGCCGCGCCGACGTGCACGAAACGCTGCAGCCGCCGGCTGCCCGCGAAACGGCGCGCGAAGCGCAGCGTCGCGTCGACGTTCGTCTCGTTGACGACCGGAGCGTCGGCGAGCGACGCGACGCCCGCGCAATGAATCACGTGCGACGCCGACGCGAGGCGCGCCGCGTCGACGTCGGCGAACGCGCCGTCGAGCTCGCCCGCAATCACGTTCGCTTCGGTGAGCCGCTCCGCCCAGAACGGCGCGAGGCCGCTCCTGAGCGCGGCCGCGCGCAGCCGCGCGAGCGCGTGCGCGCGGTCGCACGCGCGCACGACGCACACGACGCGATCGAGCAGCCCGGCATTGACGAGCGATACGAGCACCGCGCCGCCGATGAAACCGGTCGCGCCGGTCAGCACGACCCGGTCGACGTGCGCGGCCGCGGCGGGCGCGCTCGCGGGCGACACGAGGCCCGCCCGCCAGGTCAGCGAGAGCGCGGTTTTCCAGATCAGCACGATGGCCACCTCCTCTTCAAAATCAAAAACGATAAGTCAACGACGACAGCCCGAAGTAGTTGGTCTTCTGCTGCACGATCGGGCTGTTCCCGTAGCGGCCGAGCAGATGCGTGACGCCCGCCCTCGTGTTCACCGACCAGTGCTTCGAGAACGCGTAGGTCCACGCGGCCGACATCGACGCGCTGTCGATGCCGCCCTTCGTCGAGTACGGCGCGAAGCGGGTCGCGGCCGCCTGCGCGTCGGTCACGCCATAGAACGTCTGCGTGTAGCTGCCGGACGCCGCGTGCACCGAGCCCGTCACGACGACTTCGTTGCGCCCGGCGCTGAACACCGGCACCGCGAGCTCGACGTGCCCGGACACGCCGCGCGACGTCTGCGTGACGGGCGTATCGACCGTCACGCTCAGCATGCTGCCGCCGTACAGCTTCACGCCCGCGCGCACCGCGACGAGCACCGAGCCCGGCACGCGCCCCATTCCCTTCAGGTAGTTTGAGCCCGGCAGGCCGTAGCGGTTCTCGTCCGCGCGGCCCGGATCGTAGGTCACGGCAGCCGCGACGAACGCGTCGCCGGGCAGCTTCAGCTTGTAGCCGACGCCGTCGAGCGGGCCGATGAAGAAGCCATTGTCGAAGTTCGCGGAAAACAACGGCGCGACCACGCCGTGATACTGGTCGCTGCCCGCATAGCGCGGCATGAAGCCGCCGCCGATCGAGAGCGTATAGACGTTTTCCGCATGCGCGGGCGCAACCGACATCAAGCCGGCGAACGGCACGCAATAGCGAAGAGAGCGGATGGACGGGCTCACGATGTCGGGGGAAGAGTCGGGAAGTCCGCAGTCTAGGTTCGTGCGCCGCGCGAATCTGTCCCGAAAGTTTCGGGAATATGTGCGGATTTGTGTTCGATTGTCGGCGATTGTTACAGCCGACCCCGACAAACGGCGCGCGCGGCTAGAATGCGCGTGCCCTGCCCGCGCCCACGCGCGCGTGCAGAACCATTCCGAGGAGACCATGAACGAAGTCCCGCTCAAATATCGGGTGCTGCTGATCGAAGACGACGACCGCCTCGCGCAGCTGATCCGCGAGTATCTCGACAGCTACGAATTCTCGGTGACGGTGATCCGGCGCGGCGATCTCGCCGTCGCGGCCGTGCGCGAGCACCAGCCCGCGCTCGTGATTCTGGACCTGATGCTGCCGCATCTCGACGGCATGGAAGTGTGCCGCCGAATCCGCGCGTTCTCGAACGTGCCGGTGCTGATCCTGACCGCGCGTTCGGACGTCTACGACCAGGTCGCCGGCCTGGAGACGGGCGCCGACGATTACGTGACGAAGCCGATCGAGCCGCGCGTGCTGGTCGCGCGCGCCCGCGCGCTGTTGCGCCGCACGCAGCCGGGCGCGCCCGTCGACACGCCGGCGAGCGAGGCGCTCGTGTTCGGCGAGCTGACGATCTCGCCGCCGAACCGCACGGTCACGTGGCGCGGCGAGCCCGTCGACCTGAAGACGGCCGAATTCAACCTGCTGCTGATCCTCGCGCGCGCGGCGGGCACCGTGCTGAGCCGCGACGACATCATGAAGCAGTTGCGCGGCATCGAGTTCGACGGTCTCGACCGCTCGGTCGACTCGGGCATCTCGAAGCTGAGGCGCCGGTTCGAGGACGCGTCGTCCGAGCCGCACAAGATCAAGACGATCTGGGGACGCGGCTATCTGTTCAGCCCTTCCGCTTGGGACGATTGAATGCTGCGCTCGCTCGTCAGGCTGTATCTCGTCGTGGTCATCTGCGCCGCGGCCGCGATCATCTTCATCAATACGTCGTTCGACCGGTTCTTCTACGCGCGCATCTCGAGCGCGACGCGCGAGACGCTCGCCACCTACGCGTTCGTGCTGAACGACTATCTCGAGCGCCATCCGGGTCCGGAGCGCAAGCACGCGTTGAGCGAGCTCGCGAAGCACGGCGACGAGGGCTTCGAATTCATCTCGATGGACGATGCCCGCAAGCTGCTGAGCGCCGAGCAGCAACGCGACCTCGATCACGGCGAGATCACGATCAGCTACGACGGCAAGGACTATTTCATGCCGCTCGTCGACGGCACCGTGCTGCACGCGCACCCGAACGAGCCGCCGAGCCTCGATATCCAGATCTACGCGTACCTGACCGTCGCGCTCGCGACGCTGCTCGCCGTCGCGCTGTGGATTCACTACCACTGGCGCGATCTGCGCAAGCTGGAGGCGGCCGCGCGCGCATTCGGCGGCGGCCGGCTGTCGACGCGCGCGCAGCTATCGCGCAAGTCGAACATCTACGGGCTCTCGCAACAGTTCAACGACATGGCGCAGCGGATCGAAGCGTCGATCCAGCGGCAGCGCGAGATGATGCACGGGATCTCGCATGAACTGAAGACGCCGCTCGCGCGACTCGAGTTCGGCCTCGCGCTGCTCGCGTCGCCGGACGCGACCGGGCGCATGCATGAACGGCAGGAGGCGCTGCGCCGCGACGTGCGCGAGCTCGACGAGCTCGTCACCGAATTGCTGACGATCGGCCGGCTCGAGCAAGGCGAAGGACACCTCGTGCTGATGCCGGTGACGGTCGCGGAGCTGGTCGACAGTGTCGCGGGCAGCGTCGCGAACGACATCGCCGATCGCAGCCTCACGTTCGACGTATCGATGCACGGCGCGCCCGCGTGCCACGTGTGCGATGCGAAGCTCGTCGCGCGCGCGCTGCTGAATCTGATCCGCAACGGGATGCGCTACGCGGCGACGACGATCTCGCTGCAAGCGGCGCTCGGCGAAGCGGGCGCGCTCGTGCTGACGGTCGACGACGACGGCCCCGGCATTCCGGCCGCCGATCGCGACCGCGTGTTCGAGCCGTTCCATCGGCTCGATTCGAGCCGCGACCGGCAGACAGGCGGCTTCGGGTTGGGGCTCACGATCGTGCGGCGCGTCGCGCTCGCGCACGGCGGCGACGTGCGGCTCGGCGATGCGCCGACCGGCGGCGCGCGCTTCGTGATCACGCTGCCGGCGCTCGAGATGCCGGCTCGCGAGCAGATGGCGCGGGAGCGGGTGACTTGACGCGAGTCGACCGTGGCGGAGGCGGCGATTCGCCATGAATCGCGCCGGCCGCTTCGCGAAAGCGGCTAGCGATGCGTCGGGTCGACGCGCGTCGCTTCCTCGAAACGCGCGGCATCCGCTTGGCGGCGCCGATTTGCCGTTCGCTTTGCCGTTCGCTTTGCCGTTCGCTTTGCCGTTCGCTTTGCCGTTCGCTTTGCCGTTCGCTTTGCCGTTCGCTTTGCCGTTCGCTTCGCCGTCCGTCTGGCTGCTCGCTTCGCCGTTCGTATTGCCACCCGATTCCCCACTCGGTCTGCCGTTGAATCCGCGATCACGCGACGCCGCGTCGAACCATTCATCGACCGCATCGCCGCCGAGCGACGACGGCGCCCCGCCGCTGCGCTCTCACTCCCCCGCCGCGACGCGCTGCGCGACCGCGTGTTCGCCGCCGACGCGATACCGCGCGGCCGGATGCGGCGCGGCGAGCCGCGGCCCCGCGCGATGCAGCTTCTCGCGCAGCGTACCCGGCGCGTAGTCGGTCTGATAGACGCCGCGCCGCTGCAGCTCCGGCACGACGAGCTCGACGACGTCGACGAACGTCTCCGGCGTCACCGCATACGCGAGATTGAAGCCGTCGACGCCGGTTTCGTCGGCCCACGACTGCAGATCGTCGGCAATCTCGCGCGGATCGCCGACCGACACCGGCCCGAGTCCGCCGATGCCGCCCCAGCGCGCGATTTCGCGCACGGTCCACTTGCGCGTCGGATCCGCGCTCGACAGCGCCTCGACCGCCGACTGAATCGCATTGCTCTCGACGTGCGCGAGCGGCGCGTCGAGGTCGTACTTCGACAGGTCGATCCCGGTCCAGCCGGACATCAGCGCGAGCGCGCCCTCGTCGCTCGCGTAGCGGCGATAGTCGGCGTGCTTCGCGTGCGCGTCGGCCGACGTGCGGCCCGTGATCACCGTGTGCAGGTTGAAGATCAGCACGTCGTGCGGATCGCGGCCGAACTGCTTCACGCGCTCGCGGATGTCGGCGACGAACGCCTTCAGGATCGTCCGCGACGGCGCGGCGACGAAGATGCACTCCGCGTGCTGCGCGGCGAAGTCCTTGCCGCGCTTCGACGCGCCCGCCTGATAGAGCACCGGCGTGCGCTGCGGCGACGGCTCGCACAAATGGATGCCGGGCACGTCGTAATAGCGGCCGTGATGGCCGATCGGATGGACCTTCGACGGCTCGGCGAACACGTGGCGCGCGGCGTCGCGCACGACCGCGCCGTCCTCCCACGAGCCCTCCCACAGCTTGTAGCAGACGTCGAGATACTCGTCGGCGATCGCGTAGCGCTCGTCGTGGCTCGTCTGCTGCGACAGTCCGAGGTTGCGCGCGGCGCTGTCGAGATACGACGTGACGACGTTCCAGCCGACGCGCCCGCCCGTCAGATGATCGAGCGTCGACATGCGCCGCGCGAACGGATACGGATGCTCGTACGACAGCGAGCACGTGATGCCGAAGCCGAGGTGCCGCGTCGCGGCCGCCATCGCGGACACGAGCAGGATCGGATCGTTGACGGGCACTTGCGCGCCCTGCCGGATCGCCGCTTCGCCGCTGCCCTGATAGACGTCGTAGATGCCGAGCACGTCGGCGATGAACAGGCCGTCGAACTTGCCGCGCTCGAGCAGTTGCGCGAGCTCGGTCCAGTAGCTCAGCTGGCGATAGCGCCACGACTCGTCGCGCGGATGCGCCCAAAGCCCCGGCGACTGGTGGCCGACGCAATTCATGTCGAAGGCGTTGAAACGGATCTGACGGGTCATGGTGGAGCGGTCTCTCGATTCGGTCGGTGCGGGTCGGTGCTCGATGCCGGTCGGTGCTCGATGCGGGTCGGTGCTCGATGCCGGTCGGTGCTGCTCTGTGCTGGTCGATGCGCGGTCGCGCGTCACAGCGCGCCGTGGCGCGGCGGCAGCGCGTCGTTCAGATAGTGGTCGGCGATCGCGACGTATTTCCAGCGCACCGGATCGTGCAGCGTGTGCGTGCGCGCGTTGCGCCAGTGGCGATCGAGCGCGTGCTCGGCGAGCGCGCCTTGCGTGCCCGCGAGTTCGAGCAGACGCGACGACGCCGCGAGCGCGATCTCGGTCGTCGCCGCCCGCGCCTTCGCGACCGCGATCGACGCGGCCGCGACCGTGCGCGCGTTCGCGCCGTCGATCGCCGCGTTGACGCGCGAGCCCGCGCGCTCGGTCAGCGCGCCGGCCGCGTCGAGATCCACCGCGAGCGTGCCGAAGAGCTCGAGCGTCAGCGGATCGTCGCTCGCGCGCTCGACGCCGTTGTCGATGCACGGCCGCGCGCGCTCGCGCACGAAGCGGCGCGCGTCGGCGAACGCGGCGCGCGCGATGCCCCAGAGGCCCGTCGCCGAATAGACGTCGAGCTCCGCGTATGGCAGGCGGCGTTCGCGCTCGCGCGCGGCGGCGTCGGGCGCGATCGTCGCCGCGAACGTGCGGGCCGCGCCGATCGCCTCGGCATCGTTCGAAATCCGCCGCGCCGCGCGCGCGACGGACGATTGCGTGACGGCGTTCATCGGCTCAGTTCCACGCGTGGCGCGCGGGCGCGACGCCGTTCAGATAGTAGTTGCCGACGAGGTGGTACTTCCAGCGCACGGGATCGTGCAGCGTATGCGTGCGCGCGTTGCGCCAGTGGCGATCGAGGCCGTGCTCGGCGAGCGTCGCCTGCGTGCCGGCGAGTTCGAACAGCTTCTCGCTCGCGAGCAGCGCGATCTCGGTCGTCAGCACCTTCGCCTCGCCGACCGCGACCGATGCGCGCGCGACGTCGTCCTCGGCGATCTCGCTTTGCGCGGCGATCGCGTCGAGCGTGCGCGCCGCGCGCTCGAGCAGCGCATCGGCCGCGTGCAGTTGAATGAAGAGACGCCCGATCTCGCGAATCGTCAGCGGATCGTCGACCGCGCGCTCGACGCCGCTGTCGATCCACGGTCGCGAGCGTTCGCGCACGAAGCGCAGCGTATCGTCGAGCGCCGCGTGCGCGATGCCCGCGTCGATCGCCGCCTGGATGATCTGCGACAGCGGACCGTTCAGCGTCGGCTGGTCCGATACGCGATGCGCGGGAAACACGTGCGACGCGGGCACGCGCACATTGTCGAGCTTGACCGTGCCGCTCGCGGTCGTCCGCTGGCCGAAGCCCGACCAGTCGTCGATCACGGAAAGCCCCGGCGTGCCCTTCGGAATGTATGCGAGCCAGCCCTTGCGGTCGTCGTCGATCCCGAGCACCGGCACGTAATGCGCGAACAGCGCGCCCGTCGAATAGAACTTCGTGCCGTCGACGCGATAGCCGTCGCCGTCGCGAATCACTTTCGTCTTCAGGTCGAGCACGTTTTTCGTGCCCTTTTCCGAGAAGCCGTTGCCGAAGCGCTTGCCCTTCAGGATCTCGCCGAAGAAGAAGCGCTTCTGCTCGTCGGTGCCCGTGAGCGCGATCACGTCGACGAGACCGAAATGGTTCTGCGGCAGTTGGCCGAGCGACGGGTCCGCGGCCGCGACGATCTTCACGACCTCGGTCAGCGTTACGTGCGACACGCCCGCGCCGCCGTATGCGTTCGGCACCGTGATCGCCCACAGGCCCGATTGCGAGAACCAGTCGATTTCGTCGTATGGCAACCGGCGTTCGCGATCGCGCTCGGCAGCGCCTTGTGCGAGCCGCGCGGCGAGCGTGCGCGCGATGTCGAGCGCCTCGGCGTCGCTCGCGATTGGATGCGCGTCTCGCGCGGACGCATCGCGCGCGGGTTGGACTGTCGTCTCATAGATCGCGGACATGCGTGTCTCCGTTGAGGAACAAGGGACCAATCTATCAACGGGGCTCGCCGCGACCAACCGATCGATTCGGGAATCGTTATTCCGGGCCGCAGAAAATGCGCATCGCGCGCGCCGCATTGGTGGCATGCGGACCGCATGCGGGCGGCAAATCGACGCACCCGCATGCAACGAGGTCGGATCATATATGACACGCGTGTGCATGCATCGCTCATGAAAACACCTGATTGCGCAGAAGAGTCCGCGCGCGCACGCTACGCTCATATCAGTTTCGCGCGCATCGTCCAGTGCCGGACGATGTGACCCGCGTCAATCTTTTCGCAACGCTTCTTGCGTTCCGCGTCAATCCACCTAGACTGGGAAAGCTCACCGGCTAACCTTCGAAAGGAGACGAAGCATGCGCCTCACCATTCGAATCAATGGCAGCGATTCTTCTGCGCAGCAATTCGCGGTCCTGTGGCTCGACACCGACGAGCACCTGTGGTCACGCGAAGCGCATCAGGGCATCGATCTGCCGACGTGGGGCAAAGTGAAGGATGTCGAAGGCGCGATTGCGCTGTGCTCGGCCGACAGCGGCGAAGCGCTGTGCCGGCTGCAAGGATTGTCGTTCTCGAACGTACAGCCGTCGTCCGAAGACGAAGAGCATGGCACCGCTGACCTCGGCGGCAAGCGCCCACAAGGCGCGTGGCGCTTGCAGGCGGTCGACTCGGAGTCGTTCCAGCCCGAGCATCAGGGCTTCACCGTCGTGCGCTGAACGCGGCGCGCGCGTCCGGCAACGCATCGCCGAGTACCGCGCGGGACGATCGGCCACGCGATCGATTTTCGAATCGGACACGTCGATCGGAAGTCGCCCCTCCAAACCACCACGACACATCACACGTCGAGAGCGGCGTTCGCAGACCAGGCGAACGCCGCTTTGCATTGGTGGCGTGCGTTTTCAAGGCTTGCGCTTGAGGCTTGCGCTTGAGGCTTGCGCTTGAGGCTTGTGCTTGAGGCTTGTGCTTGAGGCTTGTGCTTGAGGCTTGCGCTTGAGGCTTGCGCTTGAGGCTTGCGCTTGAGGCTTGCGCTTGAGGCTTGCGCTTGAGGCTTGCGCTTGAGGCTTGCGCTTGAGGCTTGCGCGCGCCCATGCGCGGCCGTTCGCAACGCGTGATTCATCGAGCCCTCCTGAAGCGAGCGCTTGATTTTCTCGCAGTCCGCATCGCATCATTCGATGCGCATGTCGCGCGTACATACATGCACGTGCGCATGCAATTCGCGACCGCGCGACACGATCCGATGCAATCCGACGCGTCACGCCCGTCATACCGCTTCGCTTATTCGATCGGCTCGACGAGATGCGAGCGATCGTATGGCGCATCGTACGGCACGGGCCAGAATTCGACGATGCGCGCGATCTTCCGATGCACCACCGTGAAGAATGAAATCGCCCGCGCTCGCTGAACGCCGTCGGTCACTGACACATCGGACACGGCTTCGTGCTGGTCGCCGATCAAGCGGCCGACGGTGAACATCCACGGTCCATGCGCCGGGTACTCGCTATTCAGCAGCGCGAAGTTTCGGGCGCCGCGAACGCGTTCGTTCGATTGCGGCCATTCGAGCACGAAGTCGTCCGCGAGCACGGCCGCGACCGCGTGAAAATCGTTCGTGCTCATCAAGCGCCAGAACTCGCGCACCACGTCGACAGCCATTTCGATGTCCATATTCATGTTCGTATCGTCGCATCGCTCGCGCGCAGATGCGTGCATGACCATGCGAATCGAATGAGACGCACGTCCCTCGCCACGTGACATGCCCCCGAATCGAGACCGGCGTCTCGTGTCCGATCGAATGCGCGAACCTCACGTCATTCCTGCATGCCGATTCCGTTGCGCCGCCTCAACTGCACGACGTCGCGCAACGGCGGCGCGCCGAACAGCCGGCTGTACTCGCGGCTGAATTGCGACGGGCTGTCGTACCCGACCCTGAGCGCGACCGAGCCGACGTCGGCGTGCTGACCGATCAGCAGCCGGCGCGCCTCGTGCAGCCGAAGCTGCTTCTGATACTGGAGCGGACTCAGCGTCGTCACGTGCTTGAAGTGATGATGCAGCGACGACACGCTCATGTTGACCTGCTGCGCGAGCGTCTCGACCCTGAGCGGCTCCGCGTAATGATTCCTGATCCACTCGATCGCGCGCGCGATCCGGTACGTCTGGCTGCCCGCGACCGCGATGTGCCGCAGCCGCGCGCCCTGCCCGCTCGTCAGCAGCCGGTACAGCAGCTCCTTTTCGATCAACGGCGCGAGGATCGCAATGTCGTCTGGAGTATCGAGCAATCGCACGAGCCGCAGCGCCGCGTCGAAGAGCGGCTCGGACAGCGCGCCGACGACGATTCCCTCGCCCGTCGGCACCGCGTCCGGCGGCGGCATCCGCATCTCGGCCGCGAGCTCGGCGATCCGCGGCAGATCGAGCGCGATCTTCACGCACAGATACGGCGCACCGGCCGACGCGCGCGTGACCTGCGACAGCATCGGCAAATCGACCGACGTGACGAGGCAGTGCTGATGATCGTATTCGTACGCCTGGCCCGCGACCGTCACCCGCTTCGCACCCTGCGCGGCGAACACGAACGCGGCGCGCGTGACGCTGCAGCCGAGGTTGGCGGGCGACGAGCAGCGGAAGAACGACAGCGCGGGAATCGCGCTCGGATACGCACCGTCGACGGGCGCGAAGCGCTCGATCAGCGCGGCGAGCTCGCGGCGTGCGGCTTCGCGCAGCGCGAGCGGCGGCTGCGCATCGGATCGGGGGGACGCCGCGTGCGCGGCGGGGTCGAACGTGTTGTAGCGCTGTTCCATCGTCAATGAAAAAGCGTCGGTCGTCGTGATCGTAGCAGGCACGCGCGCGGACGATGCAACCGCCGCACGCGGCCCTCGGGGATTTGCAGGATTGTTCATTATTTTTGCAGGATTGTGTAAACGCGGCGGCGGTCCGTCCCTCACACTGCCGGGTATCACCCGGCGCCAAGTCCGGGATTTCCCCACGGAGATTGTCCATGTCTACCTCGTTTGTGCTGAACGGCAAGAATCTGACGCTGGACGCCGATCCCGCAATGCCGCTGCTCTGGGCGATCCGCGAAGACGCGGGCCTGCACGGCACGAAGTTCGGCTGCGGCGCCGCGCAATGCGGCGCGTGCACCGTGCATCTCGAAGGCCAGGCGGTGCGCTCGTGCGTGCTGCCGCTCGCGGCCGTCGCCGGCAAGCGCGTGACGACGATCGAAGGGCTGGCGAGCAAGCCCGCGAAGGCCGTCCAGGCCGCGTGGGTCAAGCTGCAGGTGCCGCAGTGCGGCTACTGCCAGTCCGGCCAGATCATGTCAGCGACCGCGCTCCTCGAGCAGAACGCGGCGCCGACCGACGCCGACATCGACGCCGCGATGAACGGCAACATCTGCCGTTGCGCAACCTACACCCGCATCCGCGCCGCGATCCACGAAGCGGCCGCCACCTTGAAGGCCTGAGCGATGACCCCTGACCTCGATCTCCCGGACGCGATGCACGCGTCCCGCCGCTCGTTCCTGAAGGCCGCCGGCGCCGCCGCGGCGGTCGGCCTCACGATCGGCTTCGAATGGCTCGACGCGAGCCGCCCGGCGCTCGCCGCCACCGCGCCCGCTGCCGGCGCGGACGCCGCCGCGACCGGCGCGTTCGCGCCGAATGCGTTCCTGCGCGTCGCGCCCGACAACAGCGTGACCGTGATCGCGAAGCACGTCGAGATGGGCCAGGGCGCGTACACGGGCATCGCGACGATCGTCGCCGAAGAGCTCGACGCGAACTGGCGCGACGTGCGCGTCGAGAGCGCGCCCGCCGACGCGACGCGCTACGCGAACCTGCAGTTCGGCAAGCTGCAAGGCACGGGCGGCAGCTCGGCGATGGCGAATTCGTGGATGCAGCTGCGCGAAGCGGGAGCGAAGGCGCGCGCGATGCTCGTGTCGGCGGCCGCCGCGCAATGGAACGTGCCCGCCGCCGAGCTGACGACCCGCGACGGCTACGTGCGCCACGCGGGCAGCGGCCGCGAGGCGGCCTACGGCTCGCTCGCGACGGCCGCGGCCGCGCTGCCCGTGCCCGACAAGGTCACGCTGAAGTCGCCGCGTGAGTTCCGCCTGATCGGCCAGCCGGTGCCGCGCGTCGACGCGCTCGCGAAATCCGACGGCACCGCGCAGTTCACGATCGACGTGACGATGCCCGGCATGCTCGTCGCGCTGCTGCAGCGGCCGCCCCTTTTCGGCGCGACCGTGAAGTCGTTCGACGCGACGGCGGCGAAGGCCGTGCCGGGCGTCGTGTCGGTCGTCCAGGTGGAGCGCGGCGTCGCGGTCGTCGCGCAGGGCTTCTGGGCCGCGAAGCAGGGCCGTGAGGCCTTGAAGGTCGAATGGGACGAATCGAACGCGGAAAAGCGCAGCTCCGATGCGATGATGCGCGAGTATCGGCAGCTCGCCGAGCGCCCCGGCACGCCCGCGCGCCGCGACGGCGATGCCGAGCGCGCGCTCGCCGCCGCGGCGAAGCGGATCTCCGCGTCTTACGAATTCCCCTATCTCGCGCACGCGCCGATGGAGCCGCTCGACGCGGTCGTCAAGCTGACGGCCGACAACTGCGAAATCTGGGCGGGCGACCAGTTCCAGACGATCGACCAGGGCAACGCGGCGCGCGTCGCAGGCCTCGATCCGTCGAAGGTGAAGATCCACACGCTGTACGCGGGCGGCAGCTTCGGCCGGCGCGCAAACGCGTGGTCGGACTATGTCGTCGAGGCGGTGTCGATCGCTAAGGCGCTCGGCGCGAACGGCACGCCCGTCAAGCTGCAATGGACCCGCGAGGACGACATCCACGGCGGCCTCTACCGGCCGATGTACTTCCACAAGCTCGACGCGGCGCTCACGAAGGACGGCAAGCTCGTCGCGTGGCGACACCGGATCGTCGGCCAGTCGATCCTCGCCGGCACGCCGTTCGAGCCGGTGATGGTGAAGAACGGAATCGACCAGACGTCGGTCGAGGGCGCGGCGAACCTGCCGTACGCGGTGCCGAACGTGTCGGTCGAGCTGACGACGACGAAGGCCGGCGTGCCGGTGCTGTGGTGGCGCGTCGTCGGCAGCTCGCACACCGCGTACGCGGTCGAGGCGTTCATCGACGAGGCCGCGCACGCGGCGGGCAAGGACCCGTACCTGTTCCGCCGCGACCTGCTCGCGCACGAGCCGCGCATGAAGGCCGTGCTCGAGCTCGCCGCCGCAAAGGCCGGCTGGGAGCCGCACAAGCCGCTGCCGAAGGGCCGCGGGCGCGGGATCGCGGTCGCCGAGGCGTTCAAGAGCTATGTCGCACAGGTCGCCGAGGTGTCGGTCGACGAGCATGGCGGCGTGAAGGTCGAGCGCGTCGTCTGCGCAGTCGATTGCGGGACCGCGATCAATCCGGACATCGTCGCCGCGCAGATGGAAGGCGGCATCGGCTTCGGACTCGGCGCGGTGCTGCACAGCGCGATCACGCTGAAGGACGGCAAGGTCGAGCAGAACAACTTCGACGGCTACCGGGTGCTGCGGATCGCGGAAATGCCGAAGGTCGAGGTGCACATCGTGCCGTCGGGCGAGGCCCCGACGGGCGTCGGCGAGCCGGGCGTCGCGCCGATCGGCCCGGCTGTCGCGAACGCGATCTTCGCCGCGACCGGCAAGCGGCACCATACGCTGCCGTTTCCCGCTGCCGGGGAAGCCACCGCGTAACGCGTGACGGGCATGGCAGACATGCTTGCGCCGTCCGTCGCGCGCGGCGCGCGGGTCGCTCGCTTTGGAACGGTTGTTCTTGAAGCGGTCATATTCGACGTGTGCTCTCGAAACGGTCGTGTCGAACCGGCAATTGAAGATGATCGCGTCGAATCGATTGTCTTGAACCCATCGCCGTGAGCCGGTCGTCTCGAACCGGCCGTCTCGAACCGGTCGCCGTGAGCCGGTCGTCCCGAAAGGGCTGTGAGCCGGTCGCCGCGCGCCGGCGCGCCGGCGCCACTCGTCAAATCGTCGAAAGGCCGTCGACCGTTATCGCAATCCGCAACGGCGGCTCGGCGCCCCCGCTGCTCGCGCGTGCAACCAGCCGCCCTCGTCCGACGCCACACCAAAGGACGCGCTTCTTGCGGATTCCGCCCCGACCGCGATGCGCCGCCCCGGCAGCCGAAGCCCGACCGGCCGCGCCCGCCCCAATCGTGCCCCGCGTGTTACGTCGCCGCTCGCACCGACGTAACACGAGCGCCCGTGCTACGTAACACACCTTCAAACAGTTTCAGATTGTTACATTTCAGGCATGATGACAAGCCAGCGACGCTCGCATGAAAATGCTGTCAATTCATGCACTTGAGCCATAAAAAAAGACCTTTCGAAGCGCTTGCCTGCTGCATCGCGCCAAGCTGGCCCGACAATTGCAATAAGCCCCTCGTGTCATTCGCCCCATCCATCTGCGAATCGCGAGGATCATCATGGATTGCAAGTATCTGTATATCGACAACATCAAGATCAACTTCGTCCGACGCATCATCGAGATCGACAGCGAACCGGTCAACCTGACCCCTCGCGAATTCGACGTCGTCGAATTCCTGCTCGACAACATGAACAAGGTCGTGTCGCGCCAGGCGATCCAGGAGACTGTGTGGGGCCGGGAGCTCGCCGTGTCGTCGCGCACGCTCGACACGCACGTGTCGCGCATCCGCTCGAAGCTCGGCCTCGACTACGACAAGAACATGCGGATCATTCCGATCTATTCGATCGGCTACCGGCTCGTGCTGTTCGGCGCGGCGACGATGCGCGTCGAGCCGCACGACGGGCAGCAAGCGGCGCGCGTCGGCGAACCGCACGTCGACGCCGATGCGGCCGCGCCGGTCGCGCGCCCGGCCGCCGCGCCGCACCGCGAGCTCGTCGCCGAATATCACTGAACGCCGCCCGCGCCGCCCCGCGCGGACGGCTTCCGCCATGCGCTCGGCGGCCTACTCGGCGCGCTGCCGCTCGAGCCACGCCTGGAACATCAGCACCGTCCACAGCGGATGCTGCCAGTTCATCCGGCCCGACTGGTGCTGCCGCCACAGCCGATCGACCCGCGCCGCGTCGAAATAGCCTTCGTCGCGCAGGCGCGCGGGGCACAGCAGCTCCGTCGCCCAGTCGCTCAGCTCGTTGCGCAGCCACGCACCGACGGGCGCGCAAAAGCCCTGCTTCGGCCGGTCGATCAGCGGCCGCGGCACATAGCGATAGAGCAGCTTGCGCAGCAGCCACTTGTCCTGTGCATCCGGGATGCGCAGCCCCTCAGGCAGCCGCCACGCGAACTCGACGACGCGATGATCGAGAAACGGCATCCGCGTCTCGAGACTCACCGCCATCGCCGCGCGGTCGACCTTCGTCAGGATGTCGGTCGGCAGGTACGTGAGCGTATCGACGGCCATCGCCTGTTCGGCGAACGACAGGCCGGCGGGCCACGCGCCAGGCGAGTCGATCAGCGTCTTCGGCTCGTGGCCCGCGAGCGTGAAGCGCTCCGGATGATGGACCGACGACATCAGCAGCCGGTACAGCGACGTGCGGCTGTCCGCCGTCATCACGTTGGCGAGCTTGTGCAGCCGGTCGCCGACACGCGGCGACGCGTCGCGCTGCGCGGACGAGCTCCATACGCCTTGCACGAGCGCGGCGATCTGATCCGCGTGGTCGGGCCGCAGCGCGTGCAGGGCGGCCGCGATCCGCATCCGCACCGACGCCGGCACGCGACGCAGCCGGCCCCACAGACGCGGCGTGAGGAAATAGCGCGTGTAGCCGCCGAACAGTTCGTCGCCGCCGTCGCCCGACAGGCTCACTTTCACGTGACGACGCGTCAGCTCGGACACGAGCAGCGTCGGAATCTGCGACGAATCGGCGAACGGCTCGTCGTAGACGGAAGGCATGCGCGGGACGGTCGCGAGCACATCGGACGGCTTCACGTAGAGCTCGGTGTGCGACGTGCCGAGATGCCGCGCGACCGCCTTCGCATAGCCCGCCTCGTCGTAGCCTGCCTCGTGGAAACCGATCGTGAACGTTTGCACCGGCTGCGCGGTCTGCGTCTGCATCAGCGCGACGATCACCGACGAATCGACGCCGCCCGACAGGAACGCGCCGAGCGGTACGTCGGCGACCGATTGCTCCGCGATCGCATCGCGCAACACGTGATCGAGCTGCGCGACGGCGGCGTTCGCGTCGCCGTCGAAGGGATTCGCGCGGCCCGCGGCGATCACGCGCTCGAGCGACCAGTAGCGGCGCGGCGCGGGTTCGATCTCGATGTTCTCGAGCTGCGCATACGTGCCGGGCGGCAGCTTGCGAATCCCTTCGTAGATCGTGTACGGCGCGGGCACGCTCGCGTGTCGCAGATACAGGCACAGCGCGTCGCGATCGATCGCGCGCGATCCGAAGCCGGGAAAGCACCGCAGCGCCTTCAGCTCCGAACCGAACACGAACGAGCCGCCGACGCGTCCGTAATAGAGCGGCTTCTCGCCGATGCGATCGCGTGCGAGCGTGAGCACGCGCGACTCGCGATTCCAGAGCGCGAGCGCAAACATGCCGACCGCTTTTTGCAGCGCACGATCGATGCCCCACGCGGAGAACGCGGCGAGCAGCACTTCGCTGTCCGAATGACCGCGCCACTCGGGCGCGCGCCGCTCGCGTTCGAGCTCGCGGCGCAACTCGCGGAAATTGTAGATCTCGCCGTTGAACGTCATCGCGTAGCGGCCGCACGCCGACAGCATCGGCTGATGCCCATGCTCCGACAGATCGACGATCGACAGGCGCCGATGCCCGAGCGCGACGCCCGCGTCGGGATCGACCCACAATCCGGTATCGTCCGGGCCGCGATGCGCGAGACTGTCCGTCATTCGCGCGAGGGTCGCGCGGGCTGCCTCCGGTGCGCATGCAACAGGGCCCACGAAGCCGCTGATTCCGCACATGACGAATATCTCGATTGAATAGTGAAAAGGATATGGCTTGACGGACGCCCTGCACCCGTCGGTTGGGCGCATATTACGAAGAAAATATTCATCAATTAATCCGGCTTGCAGCGGTCATTTTTTTCTAGTGAAAAATTAATTCGCCTGTAAGCAGTTTTGTACACGATGTGCGAATTTGTTGCGTCGCGCCATCCGGCGCGCGTCCGATGCGCGTTTCGTCATCCGCGCGAACGTCGCGCTGCGAGATAGGCAAGCTGTGCGCGATTGCGTGCGTTGAAGCGTTTTTCGAGCGTGCGGATCTGCGCGCCGACGCGATGCAGCGACGTGCTGAGCGCGTTCGCGATTTCCTGATCGGACAGGCCATGCACGAGCCGCTCGAGCACCGCTGCTTCGTCGTCCTCGAGCACGAACGCGCGTGCTCCGCCGACGCGCGCATCGAGGTACGGCTGCGCGGCGCGATGCACGTCGAGGCTGAGCGCGAGCGCGCAGCCGATCACGCGATCGTCGAGCCATGCGTCGTGCGCCTCCGACGCGAGGCTCACGGCGACGCGCAGATCGAGATGCGGCACCGGCCAGCAGAAGATCACGCCGCTGTGCATTGCATGCGCGCGCAACGAATTCACGAGCGCGAGCATGCGCCGCTCGCCGGCGCGGCGCACATGCGCATCGAGCTCGTCGATCCGCCACGCGATCGGCGACACGCCCTGCCGCCATTCGGCGAAACGCGGATCGGCCTCGAACAATCGGCCTTCGACGTACGCACGCACGAACGATACGGGCGCGAAATCGCGCAACAGATACGCGGCGAGCATCTGCTGACCGATCAGCTCGAATGCGCCGTAGCAGAGCGTCGTGAAGCCGGCTGCGCGCAGGCGCGCGTCGCAGTCCGCGACGTCGAACGCCGCGCGACGCGGCCAATCGTGCGACACGGCGAACGACGTGACGGAAGGATGTGCATCGCGCGGCGCAAATTCGCCGCGCGGCGTGACGAGCTCGGCATGCGAGAACCACTCGATGCGCGGCGCGCTGTCGACAATTGTCATGGGGGAAGCCGGCTTCTTGTGTGCGTGATGCTGTTGCGCAGGAACCCCGACAAGCAAATGGTCTTTGGTCCGCGCTTTCGTATCGCTGCCGAGCGCGGTTAGTATTACAAGATATTACGCGCAAGCGCGCCGCTTTGTACAATGCCTTCGCCCGTGACAAGCGTGCGCCGCGTGTCGTCTCGATGTCGGTCGCAAACATGCGTGGCGACGACGTGCGCGTTTGCGACATGCGCATCGACGACCCGCATGTTGGACGCACCTGTGTCGCGAACGCGCACGTCGCGAACGCGCATGTCGCAAACGCGCATGTCGCAAACGCGCATGTCGCAAACGCGCATGTCGCAAACGCGCAGGCTGCGCACGCGCTCGCCACAAGCATGCGAGTTGCGATCGCACATCGCGTCCGGCCGCTCGGTCGGACGGCATCGGATTACCGCCGCGAGGTTTTTCGTCATGTCGGACATTGCAGTGCAGGAAGACACCGCCGTCGCGGACGTCGCGCGCCCCGTGCCGCGCTCGAATCCGGACGGCACGACGCGCGAAGCGCAGACGATCGACGTCGTCTGGTGCGGCCACGCGAGGTGCGCGGCCGATGCCGAGCCGCGCTTCGCGCCCCGCCTGGGCGTCGCGGAGATGCTCGCGAGCGCGCGCGGCACCGCCGAATGCGGCCGCATCGCGACGAGCCTGTTGCGGCTGATGGGCTTTGCGACGTTCGCCTATTTCGCGATCGAGTTCTCGCGCGACGACGCCGAATGCCTGTATCTGCACGAAGCGTTCACGCCCGCCGCGTATCGCGGCGATTACGTGCGCCGCCGCCATCACGACGTCGATCCGCGGATGCTCGGCACGCGCGCGTTGGGCATGCCCGTCGTCTGGGACCTGCGGCAGCTCGCGCGGGATCACGCGGCGCGCGGCTCGGATGCACTCGACGGCTTTCTGCGCGTGATGCACGACGATGACATGTGCAGCGGCGTGATGTATTCGATGCTCGTGCCGGGCACACGGATGCATGCGTTCGCGAGCTACACCGCGCCACGGCGCTCGCGCGACTGGATCTCGTCCGCGACGCTCGAGCAGGTGCTGTCGCTCGGCTTGTCGGTGCATCGGTTCGCTGCGCCGCAACTGATCGCGTCGTCGCGCGAGCGCGCGGCCGAGCGCCTCACGCCGTTCGAGCGCGAGCTGCTCGTCGGCATCGCGGAAGGCGCATCCGACAAGGAGATCGGCCGACGGCTCGACACCAGCGCGCACAACGTCGACTACCATCTGCGCAAGCTGCGCAAGCGCTTCGGCGTCGCGAACCGGATTCAGTTGACTTATTTCGCGTCGGCGCGCGGATTGATCTGATGCGCGTATTGGCGCATGTTTGCACGCGGCGTCGCGGCGTCGCGTTGTCGCGTTGTCGCGTTGTCACGTCGTCACGTCGTCACGTCGTCACGTTGTCACGTCGTCACGTCGTCACGTCGTCACGTCGTCACGTTGTCACGTCGTCGCGATGGTCACGATCAAGCGGCCATAGTCGAAGGCCGAACAGCAATCGCGGATCGCGAACGCAAAGCGCCAATCTCCGCTCGACGGCGACGCGACGCCCATGCCGCCGCCGTCGCGCCGTGCGAGCGCGCGCCGAGCCGCACGGCGTCGAACGGCCATCAACAACCGTCACCGGCAGCAGCCGAACCTCGGCCGCAATCGTTGCACACGCAACCAACTGGCGGGACGCGAGCCGGCCGCCGCTCGCGTCCGCCCCGCCCGAGTGTGCGCGTCACCCGCCGTACAGATCGAGCAGCTTGAGCGTCACGCCGTTGGTCCAGCCGAAGCCGTCCTGCAGCGGATACTCGCCGCCGCCACCGCCGCCCGTGCCCGTTCCCTCGACGATGTACTTCTCGACGAGCTTGCCCTGCGCCGCGTACACGCCCTTCACGTCGGCAAGGAAACGCGTGCCGATGTCGTTCGCGAGCGCCTTCTCGCCATATTGCTGCAGTCCGACGAGCGCGATCCAATGCAGCGGCGCCCAGCCGTTGGGTGCGTCCCATTGCTGCGTCGTGTCGTAGGTCGTCGTCGCGAGCCCGCCCGGCTTGAGCAGCGTCTTCTGCACGTTCTTCGCGGTCTGCTTCGCGCGCTCCGGCCATGCGACACCCGCGAACAGCGGATACAGCGCCGCCGCCGACAGGTTGTCGCGCGGCTTGCCGAGCTTCCAGTCGTAGTCGCCGTAGTAGCCGTTGCGGTTCCACAAATAGCGGTTGATCGCGACCGCGCGCTTGCCGGCGCGGCCGGCGAACTCGGCGACGCATGCAAAGTCGCGCGTCGCCGCACAGCCCTTCACGATCGTCGTCTCGAGATGGAACATCAGGCTGTTCAGGTCGACGGGCACGATCGCGGTCGTGCGGATCGTCGCGAGCGTGCGGCTGTCGCCGAACCAGCGCGAGCTGAAGTCCCAGCCGCTCTCGGCCGCCGCGCGCAAATCGCGCCAGACTTCGGCCGACGGCCTGCCGCTCGCCTGTTGCGCGGTCTTGACGTCCTCGAGATACGACTCGTCGCGCGGCGTGTCGCTCGCATCCCAGTAGCGGTTCAGCACCGCGCCGTCCGGCATCGCGACGACGTTGCGCGTCGCCGAGCCGCGCGGCGTCGTACTCTCGCCCTGCATCCAGTATGCGTACTCCTTGCGCAGCGCGGGCAGGTACTTCTGATAGACGCGATTGCCCTCGACCTTCGCCGCGAGCGCCACCATGTACGCGAAGAACGGCGGCTGCGAGCGGCTCGCGTAATAGCTGCGGTTGCCGTTCGGCACGTGGCCGACGGTGTCGATCAGGTATGCGAAGTTCTCGAGCATGTTGTCGACGAGATCCTCGCGGCCCGCCTCCTGCAAGCCGAGCATCGTGAAATACGTATCCCAGTAGTAGCCCTCGCGGAAGCGTCCGCCCGGCACCACGTACGGTTTCGGCAGCGGAATCAGCGAGCTGTACGGCGGCACGGTCGTCGTCGTGCGCGTGAGCTTCGGCCACAGCCAGTCGATGTGCTCGCGCAGCGTCTGGCTCGGCGGCGGCGTCACCGACTGATCGGTCGGCGGCGTGAAGTACTGCGCGACGAACGCCTTCAGCGAGAAGCCGGGCTGACCCTTCTGCTGCTGGTACAGCTGGACGATCGTCGCGGGATCGGCGTTCGGCGTCGAATCGACGAAGGTCTTCTGGTCTTCGAAGATCTGCGCGGTTTGCACTGCAACAAAGAGATCGCCGTATAGCTGGCTCGGCGGCGGCGGAATCGACGCCACACTCGGCGTGGATGCGGCCGCCGTGGAGACGGCCGCCGTGGATGCGGCCGCCGAAGCCGGCACGCGCGACGAATCGGCGCGCGCGAGCGTCGCACTCGTGCAGCCGATGCCGGCCGCGGCGACGAGCGCAACCCATGCGGGCGCGCTCAACAGGCAACGATAGAACGGATTTTCAACATGAAGCCGGCGATGCCGCGGCGTGACCATATCTCCTCCTCCCGTTTTCGAGATGAACGGCAATAAGGTCTCCTGTCACGCGTGCCCGGCGCGGCGCGGCTTTTGTCTGTCGGATGCCGCGCCGCGCAGATTCGCACGAAAACCGGCGCTCACGCAAGCGGTCCATCGCACATTGCGCGCGAATAGCCGTGCACCGCGCACAGCACGCGCGCTTCGAGCGCGGCCGCGTCGGCGTCGGCGTCGGCGTCGGCGCGCTCGCCAGCACGTCGACGATGCCCTTCACGATCGCGAGCATGTCGTGCGCCGCGACGACCGGGGTGTCGAGCGGACGCGCGCCGTCCTTGCCGAACGCCGCGAGCAGCGCCACGACGATCCGCCCGGCGACGTCGCCGCCCCGCCGCTCGACGGGCTGCCGCCGCGCCTCGAAGTCGATCAGCCGCGCAAACGCACACCGCGCGCAACCGGCGACGTGCGGCGGCAACACGTCGTTGCATGCGCAAGCATGCTGCAACAATCGATGCAATAATGGCATCTTTATCGCGCGTCGTTGCCATGCCGTCTGCTATCTACGCCTTCATCGCACCGCTGATCGTCGCTTGCGCGTTGTTCATGGAGAGCGTAGATGCCAACATCATCGTCACGGCGCTGCCCGCGATGGCGCGCGACTTCGGGCAGAATCCGGTCACGCTCAACATCGCGATCACGAGCTACGTCGTCGGCCTCGGCGTGTTCATCCCGATCTGCGGCTGGCTCGCCGACCGCTTCGGCGCGCGCACCGTGTTCCGCACCGCGATCGGCATCTTCGTCGCGGGCTCGCTGCTGTGCGCGGCGTCGAACAGTCTCGAGCTCTTCACGTTCGCGCGCTTCGTGCAAGGCGTCGGCGGCGCGATGATGGTGCCCGTCGGCCGCATCATCATCTTCCGCGCGGTGCCGCGCTCGGAGCTCGTGCGCGCGATGAACTACCTGAGCGTGCCCGCGCTCTTCGGACCGGCCGCCGGGCCGCTCCTCGGCGGCTTCATCACGACGTACCTGCACTGGCGGCTGATCTTCTTCATCAACGTGCCGATCGGCATCCTCGGCATTTATCTCGCGAACAAGCACATCGCGAACACGCACGAGCCGGACCCCGGCCCGCTCGACTGGTCCGGCTTCATTCTCTCCGCCGCGGGCGCCGCGCTGCTGCTGATGGGCCTCACGCTGCTCGACGGCGCGCTCACGTCGCGCGGCACCGCGCTCGCGATGAGCGTGACGGGCGCGGCGCTCGTCGGCATGTACGTGCTGTATGCGCGGCGCGTCGAGCGGGCGGTCCTCGATCTGAGATTCCTGCGCATTCCTACGTATCACGCGAGCGTCGTCGGCGGCTCGCTGTTCCGGATCGGCCTCGGCGCGGTGCCGTTCCTGCTGCCGCTCGCGCTGCAGGAAGGGCTCGGGATGAGCGCGTTCCATTCCGGCGCGATCACGTGCGCGTCGGCTGTCGGCGGCGCGCTCACGCGGGTGCTCGCGCCGAGCACGCTCAAGCGCTTCGGCTTTCGCACGGTGCTGATGTACAACGCGGCGTTCGCCGGGCTCGCGATCGCCGCGTACGGCGTGTTCCATCCGGGGATGTCGGTGCTCGCGATCTGGCTCATCGTGCTCGTCGGCGGCATTTTCCCCGCGCTGCAGTTCACGAGCCTCAATTCGATGATCTACGCGGAGATCTCCGCGCGCGACGCGGGCCGCGCGACGAGCCTCGGCAGCGTCGTCCAGCAGATGTCGCTCGGCCTCGGCGTGACTGTCGCGGGGCTCGTGCTGCACGTATCGCATTGGGCGCAAGGGCATCCGACGATGGTCTGGTCGGACTTCTGGCCGGCGTTCGTCGTCGTCGGGCTGTGCTCGTTCGCATCGATCCCGATCACGCGGCGGCTGCCGCCGAACGCAGGCGACGAGGTCGCGCGCGGCAAGCGCAGTTGAAGCGGTCGAGCGTGCCGAACGTGCGGGGAATCGGTGCTGAAGGTGGGGGATGTACTGAAGGAATGCGCGCGCCGCCGTTCGAAATTTGGATGCCGAAATTCCTGCGTCCCAAAAAAATCGGCGGACATCCACTCGGGGCCGGCTGAAAGCCGCATGGATGTCCGCTTGAACTGCTCCGGCCGTCTCGACGGGGGTGAGACGTCCGGACTCGCTCCCTGCGTGCCATTGAGATATCGTGCGTCGGAAGCAGAGTGCTTGTGTCGATGAGACTATAAGGAAACTTCCGAGAGACTTCTGTCAACGATTGTCAGACGCCCGCGCAGCAGTGCTTCGCTGCGCACGGCGCGCCGCGCGGAATCGCGCTAAAGTGGCGCATCCGCTTCCGTCTGCTCATTCGCGCCGCTCGTGACCGCCCCACTCTCGATCGCCTCCGCCCGCGCGCTGCACCTCGCCGCGCAGGGCCTGCTGACGCCGCCTCGCCGCAAGGCCGTCAAGGCCGATGTGCTCGCCGCCGTCCGCCGGATGGCGCAACTGCAGATCGACACGATCCACGTCGTCGCGCGCAGCCCGTATCTCGTGCTGTTCAGCCGGCTCGGCCCATATGCGCCGCAATGGCTCGACGAGCATCTCGCCGACGCGAAGCTGTTCGAATACTGGTCGCACGAGGCGTGCTTCCTGCCGATCGAGGATTTCGGCTTGATGCGTCACAAGATGCTCAACCCGATCGGAATGGGCTGGAAATATGCGGCCGAATGGCATGCGAAGCATCGCAAGGAAATCGACAAGCTGCTCGCGCACGTCCGAGCGAGCGGCCCCGTGCGCTCCGCCGATTTCACGCGCAGCGCCGGCAAGGGCAACGGCTGGTGGGACTGGAAGCCCGAGAAGCGGCACCTCGAAGTGCTGTTCTCGACCGGGCATCTGATGGTCGCCGAGCGGCGCAACTTTCAGCGCGTCTACGACGTCGCCGAGCGCGTGCTGCCGGACTGGGACGACGCGCGCGACCTGCCGCCGCGCGAAGCGGTGCTGCCACGCCTCGTCGACAACACCTGCCGCGCGCTCGGCATCGTCCGCGCGGACTGGATCGCCGATTATTACCGGCTGCCGAAGCGCCCGTATCGCGACGAATTGCATGCGCTCGCCGACGCGGGCGAGCTGCTGCCGGTCACGGTCGAAGGCTGGAAGGAAGACGCGTTCGTGCATCGCGAGCTCGCGCCGCTCGTCGACCCCGCACGCGACGGCGCGCTGCGCTCGACAGTCACGACGCTGCTGTCGCCGTTCGATCCCGTCATCTGGGACCGGCGGCGCGCATCGACGCTGTTCGGCTTCGATTACACGATCGAGTGCTACACGCCCGCGCACAAGCGCCGCTACGGCTACTTCTGCCTGCCGATCCTGCATCGCGGGCGGCTCGTCGGCCGCGTCGACGCGAAGGCGCATCGCGCGCAACGCATGTTCGAGCTGAAGGCGGTGCACATCGAGCCGGGTGTGCGGCTCGGCGCGGGACTCGCGGTCGACATCGGCCGCGCGGTACGCAAGCTTGCCGATTGGCACGAGACGCCCGTCGTCGAGGTCGGCGACGCGCCGAAGGAGATTGCGCGGGCGATCGGTGCGGATTGACGTCCGGGGCCGGAAAGCCGATCACGAGCGAGCGGCGCGCCGCGACGAGCATCGCGGGGACGCCGAAGCGCGAGGATCGTCGTCCCGCGCACGTTGATCGCGCCGACCGAGAAGACGCCGAGGCAATCAAAGAGACAGCCGCGACGCGCTCAGACGGGCATCGCCGATTCGCCGGCGCGCGCGTGTCCATCGGCGCGCGCCGCGCGCGTCAATCGCTCAGCTTGCGAAAACGCGGCGCGCCGTCGGCGAGCGTTTCGTTGAACATCGCTTCGGGGCGCACCCAAAGGCTGCGCTCCTTCGGCCACAATTGTTCGTAGACGACGAGGGACTCCTCCGTCTCCGAATGCCGCGCGACGCCGATCACGCGATACAGCCCGCCCTTGTAATGGCGATGCGTCGCGATTCGTTCGGCTTCCTGCTCGGTCATAGTGCGCTCCATGAAAATCGGTGAGCGCGTATTGTATGCGCGGCGCGCCGAGCGCGGCGGCGGGCGGCCGAGCTCAGTGCGCGCCCGGCTGCGGCTGCGGCTGCGCGTAGACGTCGCGCCGATGCAGCTCCATCCAGCGATCCGGATGCGCGGGCGTCGTGAAGCCGACCGGGCGATACAGCGCGTGCGCGTCGGTCGTGACGAGCGCCACGCACACGGCTTGCGGCTTGCGGTTCGCGGTTCGCGGTTCGCGGTTCGCGGTTCGCGGTTCGCGGTTCGCGGTTCGCGGTTCGCGGTTCGCGGTTCGCGGTTCGCGGTTCGCGGTTCGCGGTTCGCGGTTCGCGGTTCGCGGGCGAGCATACCTTCTCCAAATAACCGCGACGCGAATCTTGCGCGCCACCCCACACCGCCGCACCCGCTCGCGCCGCATCTCTCCTCCGCCGCCTCCCGCCCCCCGCCCCGCGCATTCGATCCGGACGGCGCCCGCAACCAACGCCGTGACGCAGCATCACGGCGTCCAGCGATACATCAGCAGCTTCGCGCGCGCATCGTCCTCGACGAGCACGACATACTCGCCGCCCGGACGCAGGAACGCGCTGATCCCGAAAGAGACATCGACCCAGCCGCTCGTGCCGCCGACGGCGGCGCCCGGCGTCATGTAGCCGACGAGATCGCCACTGCGCGCGTCGTAGACGTCGATCTTCGCGGTGTACAGCTCGACGACGAATATGTAATTGCCCGCGACCGCGAAGCCGACCGTCGTGCGCTGCGGATTCGCGCTCATATCCCACGGCAGCATGATCGCGTAGCGCAACTCGGGCGCGCCCGCGCGCCAGTTGTCGTAGCGGGCGAGCACGCGCCCCTGCTCCTTCCAGTGCGCCGGATCGTACGGCAGCGCCGGCGTGAAGCCCGCGACGTACATCGTGTCGCTGTCCGGCTGGTACGACACACGCGCGATCCGGTTGAACGGCGCCGGCATCGCGAACATCTGCGCGCTCGCGTAGTCGTAGATCGGGTCGCCGTGAGCGTCGAAGCCCTGGAACGGCAGCCAGCGGATGCCGCTCACGAGCGAGCCGAGCCACACGTCGCCCGCCGAATCGACCCACCAGAAGCCGTTCTGCATCGCGTTGCCGGTCGACGGATTCGCGACGATCTCGCTCGCGTCGACCTTGCCGTCGCCGTTCGTGTTGCGCCACATCCATTCGCCGTACGCCGGCTGCCCGACGGGCCAGGCGCCGGGAATCGGATTCTGCGACAACAGGCCGGCCGGAATCGCGATCTGCCCTTGCGTCGCCGTATCGAAGCGATAGATGCTCAGATAGTGGGAATACATGTCGATCGCATACAGCAGCCGGCGGCCGCCGACTCGCCGCAGCATCGGCTCGCCGCGCACGCCCTTCGGCAGATGGAACGCGGGATCGTCAGCGTAGCCGAAGCGATCGAGCGTGAACGCCGCGTAGCGCCAATCCTGGCCGGGCGGCTTCGTGTAGTCGATCGCGAAGCGCTTCGAGCCGGTGAACACCTGGCTCGGCTCGTCGGGATCGATCGAGCCGCCGTCGACGAACAGGAGTCCGTAGAGTCGCCAGTTCAGCGCCTGGCTCGCATAAACGTAGCTCTCGAGCACCGCGCCTTCGCCCGTCAGCGTCGAACCCGGCGCACGCGGTCCGACGCCGTTCTGCGATACGTACAGGTTGCCGCCGCGGTCGAAGCCGATGCCCGTC
Organism: Burkholderia sp. ABCPW 14; assembly: GCF_001523835.1. NCBI lineage: Bacteria > Pseudomonadati > Pseudomonadota > Betaproteobacteria > Burkholderiales > Burkholderiaceae > Burkholderia > Burkholderia sp. ABCPW 14. The sequence continues at coordinate 48,283 of NZ_LOVS01000061.1, forward strand.
GGCCCGTTGAAGCGCCAGTCGCCGGGCGTGCCCTTGACGGCGTGGAAGATCCCCGAGCGCGTGCCGAGGATGCTCGACAGCACCGGCACGCCGGCCGGCTTCGCATAGACATAGACCTGCTGCGAAGGTCCGCTGTCGGCGATCAGCAACTGCCCCGACGGCGAGATCGCGAGATCGGCAGGCAGCACGCCCTGCGGCAGCGCGGCCAGCGACGGCAACGCGCCGCCCGACGCCGTGTAATGCGTGATCGCGCGGCCCACCGCCGCGGTATAGCCTTCGATCACCCACAGCGAGCCGTCTGCGTCGACGGCGATGCGGCCCGGCTGGTTCGCCCGCCAACTGCGTAGCTGACGCATCGTGTTCGCGTCGTAGACGACGATCAGGTTCGACGCGGTGTTCGCGACGTATAGTTCCTTGTCGGTCGCCGCGATGCCGCGCACGCTGCCGTCGACGCCCATCGGCGACACGTTCACACGCAAGAAGCTGTTCTTCGTCGGATTCCAGCTGTTGCCGATGCCGCTCGCGAACGGCGCACCGATCTTGATGCTCGTGAGCGGACGGCGCGTGACGCCATACCATGTCTGCCCCTTCGGCGGATAGTCGGCGCCGACGAGCAAGCCGTTTTCGTTGCCGATCGACATCGCCGCATACAGATAGGTGCCGTTGACCGCGATCGCATCGCCGCCCGTGCTGCCCCAGCCGTGGGTCCATCCGGCCACCGCGATGCGATCGCCGCCGCGGTACGCGCTGACCTCCGCACCGCTCTCGTCCCACGGCGCGTTTGCGTAAACGGTGCCGTCGGCCGCGACCGCGATCGCCTCGATATCCTGCTGCACCCATTTGCCGTCGCCGAAGCCGAACGTGTTGCCGATCCACGACGTCGTGTAAGTGAGCTGGGTCTGTGCGCCTGCGTCCGCCGGCCGGAGCAGCAGCGGCCATACGGTTAGCACCGCTAACAGTGCGTTCAGCGTGCGGGTCGATTTCATGCGTCGCTCCTTCGCTGCGTGGGGGGCAGCTTCGAACGCAAACGTAGCCGCCTGAAATGCGGCTGGCGAGAATTAAAAAAACGAAAATAAAGAGATACTTCAAGGAGGCGCATATTGCCTCCGAGGCACTTATCGGCGGCGATTTTCAATACCTTAGCCTCGATTGCTCAAGATTTCGATTCGACAGCGCGACCGTTCGGCGCTCAGCCTTGCGCCATCCGGTCGCCTGACTGCGATCGCTCGTTGACGAGCATTCGATTATCGGGCACGAATCTATCAATAATTATATTTCGCGCCATTCAAATAGGAATCACTCGGCTTTCCGATGTTCAGCGTTTTGCCATTCGGTCGTCATATATCGGGATTCGATCGGGCCGATTCGTGATGCGGCGATGCACCCATCCGCGATCGATTGTCGATCCGCGGCATCGCTGCGGCATCGCGCGGGCCGCGGCGATGCCGCAGCGCGGTCACGCCAACGGCCGCACGCCGATCAGCCAGCCGTGCAGCACGAGCATGAACAGCGCCCACGCGACGAGGCCCACGCCGATCGCGGCGCCGTCGCGCGCAAGCGACCCTGCCGGATAGCGGATACCGTCGCGCCGATCGCGCGCACGCGACGCGATGAAGTCGACGAGCGCCCACACGAAGAACGCGGCGAACAGCAGCTCCGCGTGCAGCGTTCCGTTCGCGAGCAGATGCGCGATCGCCCATACCATCACGCCCGCGAGCATCGGATGGCCGACGAGCGCCTTGATCCGCGTGCCCGGCACGTAGGCGGCCGCGAGCAGCACGAACGCGATCGCCGTCAGGAGCCCCGTCAGATGCCTGACGCCGATCGGCGGAGACCACAGCGCCGCCGCGTTCGCGCGCGCGAGCCCGTAGCCCCAGACGATCAGCACGAAGCCGACCACCGACGCGAGTGCATACATGCCCTTCCAGCGCTTCTCGCCGAGACTCGCGATCTGCGCGGCACGCCAATCGCCCGCGACCATCCGAATCGAATGCGTACCCAGGAAGATCAACAAACCGAGAATCAGGACGAGCATGAGCATGTCTCCAGGTGGGGAAATCTTGTTGTCGGCCGGATCGGCATACGATGCGGCCTTGCATCGTACACCTCGCGTCGAGCGCATCGGCTGCGCCAGCGTTTATCTTCTCCGCGATGCGAGTACCGCTTGCTTCGTGACTCTTCGTGACTGCATACGGGTTCGGCGACACGCTTGCACGGCACGCGCGTCGATGCAATCGGGCGATGCGCTTGCATTGGGATGCCTGTGCAATCATGTATCCCGCCGCTGCCCGCACCGGCATCGACACGCGCGCCTATCCATGTCGACGAGCCAAATACGCACCCGTCCCTCTCGGCCCGCGCGCTCACGCCGAAGCGCGGCGCGCAGCGACCGAAGCCTGTAGCACGCGGTCGCGCGCAATCACCTCGTTCTCTTTGCCTCTGCCTTCCGCTTCGCCGGCACGCCATCGCACACACCGTACACCATTGCGAATGCCGACGCGCGCCGCCCGGCTGCGGCACGCCGCCGCGCTACTTCCGCTTCGCGCGGCGCGCGCCCGCGCCCGCGCGGACAGCCGCGCGATATGCGTCGCGGCACCAGTCGCGCAACGTACCGACGTCTTCGAGCACGTCGGCGGGCGTCTCGTAATAGCCGCCGACGACGACCGTCCGCGTGCGCCCCGGATACGAGAACGGCTGCATGCCGGCGCGCTCGAACGCCGTGCGATTGTCGTCGTCGACGCGCAGGAACAGCGATCCTTCGTGAACGAATCCGAACAGCACGCCGTCGAGCCTGAGCGACGCGCCGCTGAAGAAGCGCGCGACGCCGATCGGCCCGAGACCCGCGAGCCGCTCGGCCAGTTCGTCCGCGCGCAGCCTCTCCGCTTTCCAGTTCATCGGATGCCGCCTCGCCGCGCCGCACGCGAGCACACGTCCGCAGCCGCGCCGCCGCAGACATGCGGCAACGCGGCCGTCATCGCAGGGGAAGTTCGAATCGGCAAGCGCATCAGCGCGCGGCGGCGATCACGTCGGCCACCGCGGCCGTCAGCTTCTTCGCGTACGGCACGTGCAGGAACTCGTTCGGCCCGTGCGCGTTCGACTTCGGGCCGAGCACCCCGCACACCATGAATTGCGCGGCCGGGAAACCTTCCTGCAGCACGTTCATCAACGGGATCGTGCCGCCCAGGCCCATGTATGCGCAGTCGGTGCCGAAGTGCCGGCGCGACGCATCGTCGAGCGCCGCACCGAGCCACGGCGCGACGTCCGGCGCGTTCCAGCCGGTCGCCGCGCCCGCATCCGGCTTGAACGTGACCTTCGCGTTGTACGGCGGATCGAGCTCGAGCAGCGCCTTCAATTGCTGGACCGCCTGCGCGGCGTCGACGAGCGGCGGCAGCCGCAGCGACAGCTTGAACGCGGTGCGCGGCCGCAGCACGTTGCCCGCGTTTTCGAGCGCGGGCAACCCCTGCGCGCCCGTGACGGACAGCGACGGCCGCCATGTCGAATTGAGAAGCGCCTCGCGCGGATCGGTCGTCGTCGGCAGCACCGGCTTGCCGTCCTGCCCGCACGCCCACGGCAGCCCCTTCCACACGGTGTCGCCGAGAATCGACGCGGCCGCTTCCGTCTCGCGCAAGCGGCTCGCCGGCACGTCGCAGTGGAACGACGATGGCAGCAGATTGCCGGTCCCCGCGTCCTCGAGCCGCTCGAAGAGCTGCCGCATCACGCGGAAGCTCGATGGCGCGATCCCGCCGTACACGCCCGAATGCACGCCCTCCTCGAGCACCTCGACCTGCAAGTCGCCCGACACGAGTCCGCGCAGCGACGTCGTGAGCCACAGCTGATCGTAATTGCCCGCGCCCGAATCGAGGCACACGACGAGGCTCACGTCGCCGAGCCGCGCGCGCAGCGCGTCGACGTACGGCAGCAGATCGTAGCTGCCCGATTCCTCGCTGGTCTCGATGAGGCCGACGCAGCGCGGCCGCCCGATGCCCTGTGCGTCGAGCGCGCCGAGCGCCGCGAGGCTCGCGTAGATCGCATAGCCGTCGTCCGCGCCGCCGCGGCCGTACAGCTTGCCGCCCTCGAACTTCGGCGTCCACGGGCCGAGGTCAGCGCGCCAGCCGTCGAATTCGGGCTGCTTGTCGAGATGGCCGTACAGCAGGATCGTGTCGGTGCTGTCCGAGCGCGTTGCAGGCGTCTCGAAGAAGATCACCGGCGTGCGGCCGGCGAGCCGCACGATCTCGACCTTCAGACCCGTGACCGGCTGCCGCTCGGACCACTGCGCGGCATCGACGACGACGCGCTCGAGATAGCCGCGCTTCGCCCAGTCGGGATCGAACGCGGGGCTTTTCGCGGGCACCGCGATGTAGTCGGTCAACGCATGCAGGATCTCGTCGTTCCATTTGCGTTCGATGAAATCGGCGAGGCGGTCGTGGTCGATGGCGGGAGCGGTGGCGATGGTCATGGCGCTGAACAGGCGAACTGTCTAACGGAAGTGGAGTGGCGATGATAGCGCCGATGCGGGCGGTTACGCACGCATCGGAAAGGCGATGCGCGTTGTGCGATGCAACTCGATACATCGTTTCTCCGCGCCGATCGAGGGGCCGGTCACTCGGATGAAAGCGAGATCGACATCGAGGTCGAATCGAACCGCCGTCCGGCGCGTTTTTCGATGTCGATCGCATGGCGGCATCGCACGACGAATGCCTCGACTCGACTTGCGTCGCTCGATCGCCGCCGGGCCGAATCGGGCCAGGCCGGCCGCCATCGCGACGGCACCTTCCGGACCGCCAAGCCGCTCGCGTGCCGACGCTCGCTAACGCGCATCGAAGCCGCGGCGATACGCGGCCGGACACGTGCCCGGCGCGCTCAATCTGCCGCATCGAAAGATCATTGAAAGCAAGCTGTCCGATTTTGCGCGAGACACGTGCCTCGCCGTCTACTGCGCGGGCCCGCACTGCAACGGCGCGGCGCTCAGGCTCGTGCGCCTCGGGCGGCCGGTGAAGCGGATGTTCGGCGGCGTGACGGGCTGGCTCGACGAAGGATTCGCGCTCGCGCACGGCAACGGCGCTTAACGCAGCGTAAGGCGCCGATCGATCGGTTACGAAACCGCAACAATTAGTTGTCAGCACAACAACCGAAAAAGCGCGACAATCAGTCCCATCGCACGTGCGGCGTCAAGTCGCACCGCAGCACGGATGGAGAAGCACCATGCAGATGGAAATCCTGATCCAGCTTGTCGGCTCGGTCGTCGCGATCGCGCTCTACTTTCTTCCGGCGATCATCGCCGATCGCCGCCGTCGTCGCGACAAGTTCACGATCGCGCTGTTCAACGCGCTGTTCGGCTGGACGGGCATCGGCTGGCTGCTCACGCTCTACTGGGTGCTGCAGCCGGACACGGCCGATGATTTCGCCGGCGACGTGCGGCTCAAGCGCCGCGCGCTCAGCATGAAAACGTTCTCGACGGGTCTCGTCGAACGTGTGCAGCGGCGGATCGACGCGCAGGAGCGGTGGGCGGAGAAGCAAGGCACTCGCTGAACCCGCGCGCGATCGCAGCGCCTTCCGTGCTTTCCCATGCCGTGCCGATCGACATGAGCGGCACCGCAATCCATCCACGAAAGCGGCCATGCCGCGTGCCCGTCCGGGCCGCAGCGCATCGCTCGGCGGTCACGCGTCCGCCGGCTTCCTGACAAATGCTCGACGCCCTGGCGCGGTCGCTCCCGGCTCACACCTGCATGCCGCCGCGCACCGAGAGCGAGCGCATCCGCGCAAGCCCTGCAGAAATCGTCCGCGGCTCGAGCACGACGGTCTCGTTCGGGAACATCTCCTGGCGAAACTCGCCGTGCTCGTCGAACCATTGGCAGATCACCCACTCGCCCGTGTCGAACACGACCGGGCCGGCATACGTCACCGTCATGCGTGGGCCGCCTGTCTTGAGCGTCACGACGTCGCCAATCCGAAATGATGTGGTATGGGTATCACGGTAAGTTGTCATGGTGGCCTTTTCTCGGAAATGATTTATTTATTCATTTTTTCCGGATCTTTGATCCGGCTATTTCTTCATCTCCCGGAGATTATCAATCGACGGAATAACCGGCAAGTCGCCATTAAAATTTTTCTCGACTCGGGTTAATAAGTCGCAGCATCGTTACGGCCCCTTGGCCGCCCTGGCGGCGCGTCGGCGCGACCTCCGAAGCGGTGATCGGCGCGGTTCCATTTGCCGCACGCCAATCGCCGCCGCTCTAAATCGGCGCACCGATACGTGGAAACGTTTCCAATCGCGGCGCGAATTGATTTTCAAATTCGCCGTGAGAAATTGGCGGCGCCTGAATATCGCCGGATGAAAGACTTTCGCAGTCCGCGCGGGTGCGGCGCCGCGCTCAGACGACGTACGCGCCCTTCGCGTGCAGTTCCGCCTCGGCCTGCTCGAGCGCCGCGATCGCGTCGCCGCCCTCGAGCGCGAGCAATTGCGCGACGAGCGCCTCCACCAGCGCGTGCGCGGCGACGAGCGACGGGAAGAACGACGGGCTGTCGTGCGCAAAGATCAGCTGCGCGTCGGCATGCAGCGCGATCGGCGACACTGCGCTGTCGGTGATCGCGACGATCTTGCCGCCGTGCGCACGCGCCGCCTGTGCGACGCGCGTCGCTTCGGCCGAATACGGCGCGAAGCTGACGACGACGGTCACGCTGTTCTTCGCGATCGTCCGCAGCTCCATGTCGAGCGAGCCCGCGACACCCGTCAGCAGCGACACGGTCGGCCGGAACAGCCGGTAGCCGTAGACGAATCCGAACGCGACCGGATAGCACGAGCGAAAGCCCGCGACGTGCACGTGCGCCGCCCTGCGGATCAGCTTCGCCGCATCGGCGAGCGCCTGCGCGTTCTGCGCGGCGGTCGCTTCGAGGTTGTGCTGCTGCGCGGCAAGCAGATCGGTCGCGAGCGACGCCTTCGCGTTCGGCTTCACGAGCGAGCGGGCGCGCTGCGTGAGCGGTTGCGGCCGCGTGCGCACGCGCGCGACGAACAGATCGCGCAGCTCGTTCCAGCCCGGAAAGCCGAACAGTTGCGCGAGCCGCACGAGCGACGCCGGCTGCACGTTCGCACGCAGCGCGACCTTGCGCATCGACGACACGGCCACCTCGTCGGGATGATCGAGCAGGAACGCCGCGCCCACCTGGAATTGCGGGCTCAGCGCGGAAAATTGCGCCCGAATCAGGGACGCGAGTTCGTCGAAATCGGCGGGCATCGTGATCGCGGAAAAAGTCGATCGGACATGGTATCACCCGCCCTGCGCGCCCGACGGGCGCGAATGCCACGTGACGCGGGCGGTAAAGGCGTTTGCGGCGACGTGTCGGACGATGCGCGGATGTTCGGATGCGTGGACCCGTGGATGCGTGGGCGAGCCAATCGATCATGCCGGGAAAGCCGGAGGCTCGATCGCCGGCCGCCCCGATCCCTTCGATCCCTTCGATCCCTTCGATCCCTTCGATCCCTTCGATCCCTTCGATCCTCCGATCCTCCGATCCTCCGATCGTTTGATCCGCGATCCGCGATCCGTCGCCTAATCTCCCCGCCCGCCCTTTTGCCCCTTGCCCCTTGCCCCGTCGATCGTTCGACCGTCCGAGCGTCCGACGACCCGCGTCCCACCGCGCTCCTTCTCGCATTTCCCGACGCTTTAAGCCGCCGCTAAGCATCGACCGCTTATCATGCCCGCAAGCGGCATGCACGCTCGCGCGCGCACCGCACCACTCTGACGGAATCACGAAACATGCGCGTATTGCTCGTCGAAGACGATCCGCTCATCGGCAGCGGGCTCGAACAGGGGCTGAAGCAGGAAGGCTTCGCGGTCGACTGGGTGCAGAACGGCGACGCGGCGACGCTCGCGCTGCGCACGACGCCGTACGCGCTGCTGCTGCTCGACCTCGGATTGCCGGACAAGGACGGCCTCGCGGTGCTCGCCGCGCTGCGGCGCCGCGACGACGCGCTGCCCGTGATCGTGATCACCGCGCGCGACGCGCTGCCCGACCGGATCGCCGGCCTCGATTGCGGCGCCGACGATTACCTCGTCAAGCCGTTCGCGCTCGAGGAGCTGCTCGCGCGCATCCGCGCGGTGAACCGCCGCCAGGCGGGGCGCGCGCAGACGGTGCTCGCGGTCGGCGCGCTGCGCCTCGATCCGGCGCGTCATCAGGTGTGGCGCGGCGACGAGGAAGTCGCACTGTCGCCGAAGGAATTCGTGCTGCTGCACGAGTTGATGCGCGAGCCGGGCGCCGTGATCTCGCGCGAGCAGTTCGAGGAGCGGCTTTATAGCTGGGGCGAGGAGATCGAGAGCAACGCGGTGCAGGTCCACATCCACAACCTGCGCAAGAAGCTCGGCCACGACACGATCCTCACCGTGCGCGGCGTCGGCTACCGGATCGGAGACGGCGCATGACCGGCGCGCCGCGCGGCTTCGTGCGCCGGCTCACCGCGTCGTTGCGCGGGCGGCTGCTGATGTGGCTGCTGCCCGCCGCGTGCGTCATCGGCGTGCTCGCGAGCACGGGCACGTATTGGGGCGCGCTGCGCGAGCTCGACGACCTGCTCGACGACCAGATGCGCAGCATGTCGAAGCAGATCCAGGTCGACGACAGCGGCAAGCTGTCGATCGAGGGACGCGACAAGAGCGGGAAGCGGCATCCGGCGGCCTACGATTCCGACGATGTGCTGCTGCAAGTGTGGCGCGACGGCACGCTCCAGTTCACGACCGATCCCGCGGCGCAATTGCCGCCGCCCGGCGCGACGGGCTTCGTGAAGCTCGACGCGGGCGGCCAGCGCTGGCACACGTACGTGCGCGAGAGCGCGGGCACGACGATCCGCGTCGCGCAGCCGCGCCAGGCGCGCTGGGAGGCGATTGCGGGCATCGCCGTGCATCTGCTGTGGCCGGTGCTGTCGCTGCTGCCGCTGCTCGCGATCGGGCTGTGGCTCGGCATCGGCTACGGACTGCGGCCGCTCGGCGCGATCGCGGCGGGCCTGAAGCGCCGCCACGCGAACCACCTCGATCAGCTCGACATCACGACCGTGCCGACCGAAGCGCAGCCGCTCGCCTCCGAGATCAACGACCTGCTCGCGCGGCTCGATCGCTCGTTTACGCTGCAGCGAAACTTCATCGCGGACGCCGCGCACGAACTGCGCACGCCGATCATGGGCTTGTCGATCCAGTCGCAGCTATTGCAACGCACGACGAGCGCCGACGAGCACGCGCACATCCTCGCGCAGATCCAGGCCGGCACGACGCGCCTGTCGCATCTCGCCGAGCAGTTGCTGACGCTCGCGCGGCTCGAGCCCGAAGCGCAATCGGCGCCGTTCACCGACATCGATCTCGCCGCGCTGTGCCGCTCGGTCGTCGCCGAGCGCTCGCGCGTCGCGAACGCGCAGCAGGTCGATCTCGGCGCGGTCGGCACGACGCCCGTCCGCGTGCAGGGCAACGCCGACACGCTGCGCGTGCTGCTCAACAACCTCGTCGACAACGCGATCCGCTACGCGGGGGCGGGCGCGCGCGTCGACGTCGACGCACGCGCCGACGCCGACGGCGCGCCGGTGCTCGAAGTGCGCGACAACGGCCCGGGCATTCCGGAGGCCGATCGTCCGCGCGTATGGGAGCGCTTCTATCGCGGCGGCGGCGCGCAGCTCGTGTCGGCGTCGGGCAGCGGGCTCGGGCTCTCGATCGTCCAGCGCATCGCCGAGCAGCATCGCGCGGCCGTGTCGCTCGCGAGCGGCGCCGACGGGCGCGGATTGACGGTCACGGTGCGCTTCGGCACGGCGCGGCAGTCGTGAGCGGCTCGGCGCGCACGCGACGTTCGGCCGGGTTGCTCGCCGACGGACGCGACGCGCGCGACGTTCGTCGCGTCTGTCTCGCGTCTGTCTCGCGTTCGTCGCCTGGTCGACTCGGTCATTGCGCGCCGCATGGAGCGCGCTTGTCCACAAATTTTGTTGGCAAGCTTGTGGACATCCTGAGCATCCGGCGATCAAGTCATTGACGCAGCAGCGTTTTCCGCAAGACGTCACAAACGCGGCAATCCGCGCTTGCGCGCGCACTTCCCGCGTCGCGCGCGGCTCGGCATGCGCGCCCATCCGCTCGCGTCGATTGTGCGAAGCGCGCGTGTCGTTCATCGGAATCGCGTCGCAAACGACGCCCACCTTTTCCACAATTTTTGTTGGCAAGCTTGTGGACATCCTGGGTGCGCCATGCTCAACCCGTTGATCCGGCGAGCTTTTGCCGTGCGAGTCAGATAAGCGGCAACGCGTGCGAAATGACGATTCGACGCGCACGCGTCGGCGCAATCAAGCGAGCCGAGCGAGCACAGCCCGACCGATTCGATCATCCGGCATGCTCGATGGCCGAATCCCTTTTCCACAATTTTTGTGGTCAAGCTTGTGGACATCCTGAGCATCCGACACTCAACTCGTTGATCCGGCGGCATTTTCCCGGACGCATCGGGAAAGAGGCAGCGTGGGCGCGGCCATCGCACGCCGGTCGCCGATCGAATGCACATCGGCGAACGCCAACCGCCCGGCCGGTCCGATGCGCCGCTCGCGTCGTCGCAGACGCGACTTTTCCACAATTTTTGTGGTCAAGCTTGTGGACATCCCGAGCATCCGACGCTCAACTCGTTGATCCGGCGACATTTTCCCGGACACGTCAGATAAGCGGCAAAGCACCGAAAGCGAACGCCCTTCCGCGCACGGCGACGCTCGATGCTCGACGTCCACGGGCGTTGCCCTGTCGAAATCGGCAGGCACGCATTCGGCCTGCCGCCTTGCTCGCTTGCCTCGCCGTCTTTTCCACATTTTTTGTTGGCAAGCTTGTGGACATCCTGAGCATCCGACGCTCAACACATTGATCCGACGAGACTTTTCCGGAAGTGTCAGAAGTGCGGCAGTTCGGCTGGAATCGGTCCGTAGGACGCGCCGCGCCGTCGATCCGCCGTCGAGCCGCGCCGCCCGCGCGCATGCCTCGATCAATGCTCCACAACGAATTTTCGACCCTAGGGTTTTCCACAGATTTTGTGCGCAAGCTTGTGGATATCTCGCGCACCGGAGCGCCAAGCGATTGATGCGTCGGGGTTTTTCAGAAATCGTCGTACCGTCGGCACAAAGCCTTCCGAAGCCTCGACGACGATGTGCGGCATCCTGCGCGCGCGGCCGGCGCGGCCAGTGCAACACGCGCATGCGAGCACGCGCGGCGGCCGGCGCGCACGCATCGCGCCAGCCGCCGCGCCGTCGTCACATCCTCGCGCCGCGCCCGCCCGTCAGCCCGGATAGTCGAGCGTCGGATACCAGTCGGCGCCGCGCCCTTCGGGCGTCATGTCGAGGATCGTCCATAGCGGCATCGGATCGGGCGCGCCGCGCGGGTCCTGCCCCGGGTCCGCGCTCCAGCCGCCCAGCTCGCCGCTCCAGAAATGGCGGATCGCGCCGTCGCGGCGCGTGAACACGTTGATCGCCGGATCTTCGCCGCCGTCGGCGTTGATCGCGTGATAGTCGCGGCTGTAGCGGCCGTCGAGATCGCAGTACAGCTTCAGGTCGCGCCAGCCGCGCTCGCGCTTGAACGCGACGAGCCGCTCGAGCGGCGAGCGCGCGACAACCGCGAGCGCGACGCGCTGCTCGACGTCGCGCGCCTCGCCGTTCCATGCGCCGAGCAGCGACGTGCACATCGGGCACGGACGCTCGCGCTGCGGCCCGAACATGTAGCTGTAGACGACGAGCGTCTGCTTGTCGCCGAACAACCCGGCGAAGTCGCACGGGCCGCGCTCGCCTTCGAAGCGATAGCCGCCCGTCACTTCGCCGCCCGGCGGCAGCGTGCGCCGCAGCGCGGCGACGCGCTCGACGTGCCGGCGCAGCTCGATTTCCTCGGCGAGCAGCGCGTCGCGCGCGCGGCGATACGCATCGCTTTCGTTCGGCCAGCGCGTCGTGTTGCGCTTCACGAGCTCGGCGGCTGGCGTCAGCGTAGAACTCACTGTCATGTCTGTCTCCTGTCGATCGAACGATTCAATCCCGGTCGGGCGCGCCGAGCGGGAACAGGTGCCGATACGGACGCGCCTCGTCGACCGCGCGCGCGAACGACGGCCGCGCGAGCAGCCGCTCGCGATACGCGCGCACGCGGCGCAGCGACGCGTCGACCGGATGCACCCAGTCCGCATAGAAGAGCGACGGCGCGGCCGAGCAATCAGCGAGGCTGAACGCGCCGCCCGCCGCCCATTCGCGGCCTTCGAGCGTGCCGTCGAGCCACGCGTATGACGTGTCGAGCATCCGGCGCGCATCGGCGACGCCGCGCGCGTCGCGCTCGGCCTCCGGGCGCAGCGCGTCGAACACGATCTTTTGCAGCGGCGTCGACACGTACATGTCGAAGAAGCGGTCCATCATGCGCACGTCGAGCGCCGCAACGGCGTCGGCGGGCAAGAGCCGCACGGGGCTCGGGTAGCGCAGGCCCAGGTATTCGACGATGATCGTCGACTCGACGACCGTGCGGTCGCCGTCGACGATCATCGGCATATGCTTGAGCGGCCACCGCGCGGCGAACTCGGCGCTCGCGTCCGGGGTGTCGCCCCCCAGCAAGCGCCACTCGAACGGCAAGTCGCACTCGTACAGCGCGACCAGCACCTTCTGGCAATACAACGAAAACGGGTGTCCGTAGAACGTCAAGCTCATCGCTTTCCCCCTCGGTTGTGGCGGCGCGCCCGATACGCGTACGCCGCCCGTCGAAAGACGCGCGGCGGCACCCGCCGCGCCGCGCCGTGCGCTCGCGCCGCCGACGTACGCGCTACGCGTATGTCAGCGGCTTTCGCGCTCATCGCGCGGGGGGCGCACACTTCTCCATCCCCTCGCGAACCTGCTCGGGGGTCAAGTCGTGCTTGTGCGTCGCGACCGACCAGCGATGGCCGAACGGGTCTTCGATCTGGCCGTAGCGGTCGCCCCAGAACATGTCGGCCGGGGGCATCGTCAGCTTCGCGCCCGCTTGCACCGCGCGCGCGATGACCGCGTCGACGTCCGGCACGTACAGATGGATGAACACGGGCGAACCTTTCAGCGCTCTCGGCCCGAGCGCGCCGCAGTCCCCCATTTCGTCGACGAGCATCAGCGTCGAATCGCCGATCCTGACGGCCGCATGCATCAGCCGCCCGGATGCGCGCGACGGCAGCCGCGTGATTTCGACGGCGTCGAACGCCTTCTTGTAGAACTCGATCGCGGCGGCGGCGCCGTCGCAAATCAGATGAGGGGTCAGCGAGTGCATCCCCTCGGGGATCGGTTTGACTGCGGTAGGCATGATCGCGGCTCCTTGGCTCCGAATGGTTTCATCGACCGAGCGCGCCGCTCGCGCGGAGACGCTCTATCGCCACGACGAACGAATCCGGCGGAAATCGACATGCGCCGCAAAATAAATTCCAGCGAGCGAGACGCCGGCCGCAACCGGCGCAACCGGCGCAACCGGCACAACCGGCACAACCGGCGCGATCGGGGATCGACGCGGCGCGGCGGACGGCGCCGCGCAATTCGTCGAACCGCGTCCGTCCGGCCGGACCATGCGCGCGGCGGATGACGAAGTGAAAGGAAAAGGAATCGGCGACGCGCGGCGGCCGCACCCGCCGGTTATCAACAATTTCTGTCGACAAACATGTGGATATCCTGAGCACGCGCGCGCCAACCCGTTGAAACCACGACGCTTTCCGCGGCGCGGCAATCCGCGGGCAGCGGCCGCGCGCGGTGCGTCAGCGTTTTTCGAGGTTTGCCTTCAGCTCGCTTGCCTTGTCGCGCAACGCCTCGTAGCCGGACCGCGCGTGCTCCGGCAGGTCGGGATCGCCGACGAGCGCGCCGAGCGTCTCGATCAGGCTGAACAGGATGCCCTTCGCCGCGCCGGCCGCGATGCTCTGCGACTGAATCGATTCGTGCAGGTGGTCGACCGCCGCCTCGAACTGCTCGAGCTTCGGCTGATCGTCGTGCGGACGTGCATCGTCCGGCTTCTCGTTCGTCATGGTGATTGCCTCCAATATCGGCGCGTTGCGAATCGTTGATCGATGCCGTCATTGTATGGCGCGCGGCGCGCGCCGGACGCGAGCCCGCGCAATCTTTACAGCACCGCGACGACGCGCGCGCTGCCGGGCTCGGCCGCCGCGACCACCTGCCCTTCGACGCGCCGGAACGTCAGCGACACGCTGTCGTCGCCGACGCGCAGATCGTCAACCCGCAGCCAGTCGACGCCTTCCGGCAGCTGCGGCCGCTCGATCCGCACTTCGCCGCGCGCCGCGTCGACCGAAATGCCGAGGCACGCCTGCAGCATCATGAACGGCGCACCCGCCGCCCACGCCTGCGGCAGGCACGCGACCGGATACGCGGTCGGCGGCTCGCCGCGCCGGCGCGGGAAGCCGCAGAAGAGCTCGGGCAGCCGCATGTCGAAGCTCACGGCCGCCTCGAACAGCGCGCGCAGCAGGTCGAGCACCGAGCGCTTGTCGCCGTAGCGCGCAAGGCCCCGCGCGGCAAGCGCGTTGTCGTGCGGCCAGACCGAGCCGTTGTGATACGCCATCGGATTGAAGCGCGGCTGCCCGGCCGCTAGCGTGCGCACGCCCCAGCCGGTTCTGAACAGCGTCGAGCCGAGCACGCGCGCGACCGATTCGCCGCGGCGCTGCTCGGGCAGGCCGAATGCGAGCAGGTGCGCGGCATTCGACGCGAGCACGCGGCACAGCTCGCCGCGCCCGTCGACCGCGATCCCGTAGAAGCCCGCTTCCGGCATCCAGAACAGCGCCTCGACCTGCTCGCGCAGCGTCTTCGCGCGCTGCGCGTAGCGCACGGTGTCGAGCGCATGGCCGCGCCGGTGCGAGAACGCCGACATCGCGTCGAACGCCGCGCACGCGTACGCCTGCACTTCGACGAGCGCGATCGGCCCGATCGGAAAGCGGCCGTCCGCATGGAACACCGAATCCTGGCTGTCCTTCCAGCCCTGGTTCGCGAGACCGCGCGCGGACGTGCGCTGATAGTCGAGCAAGCCGCGCGGATTGCGGTCGCAGACGCTCATCACCCATTGCGCGGCGCGCTCGAGCGCGGGCCACAGCTCGTCGATCAGCGCCTCGTCGCCGGTGTGCTCGAGATACGCGCCCGCGAGCACGACGAAGAGCGGCGTGGTGTCGACGCCGCCGTAGTAGAGCGCGAACGGCACTTCGCCCGTCGCCGCCATCTCGCTTCGGCGGAACTCGTGCATGATCTTGCCCGGCTCCGCGTCGCGAAACGCGGACGTCTCGCGCGCCTGATGCTCGGCGAGAAACCGCAGCACGCCGCGCGCGAGCGACGGCTGCAACCACAGCATCTGCAGCGACGTGATCACCGCGTCGCGGCCGAACGGCGTCGAGAACCACGGGATGCCCGCGTACGGATACGGGCCGGTTTCGAGCGACGTCGTCAAGAGGCCGAGGTCGGCGAGCGAGCGGTCGAGCCACGCGTTGAAAAGCGGATTGCTCGTGTGCACGCGCGCGATCGTGCGCCGCCGCTCGCGCATCGCGCGATGCACGTCGGAGAGCGCCTTGCGGAGCGCGCCGCGCCCGGTCGCGATGCACGGCCGCTGCGCGAACGCGCCGCCGCCCGGATGCGCCGCGCCGATGCGCGCCTCGACCGTCAGATACAGCGATACGCACGCCTGCGCGGCGATCGTCAGCGTGTAGTCGGCGCGATCGACCGACAGCGTGTCGGGCTTCGGCTCGAAGCCGATCTGCACGCTCCGCTCGACGGCGTCGAGCCCGTCGTAGCGCAGCTTGACCGCGCCCGCCTCGACGCACGGCGGCGCGATCGCGCCGCGCCGCTCGCGCCGCGAACCGCGCACTTCGAACATGTCCTTGAAGTCCGCGCCGAACGACACCGACAGCGGCACCTCGGCGTCGCTCGTGCCGTAGTTCGTCAGCGTGAGCGCCTCGTACAGCACGTTGTCGGCGAGCACCCGCATCCGCTCGATGTGGATCACGCCTTCGGGCGTCTCGCGGCCGCCGAGCGGCGGCAGCGGACGATTCGTCAGGTGCGCGGCGAACGACGCGTTGTCCACGCTCGTCGCGCCCGACAACAGCGACGGCGCGCGGCCGCCGAACGTCAGCCGCCATTGCGACAGCACGCGCATGTCGTCGACGAAAAGGCCGTCGTCGCGGCCGCCGATATCGCCGAGCGCATCGCTGACGACGAACGCGTCGCCCGTCTTCAGCACGAACTGGCTGCCGCGCACGGCCGTCTGCGTGTCGGGCTCGGGCGCGATGAACGCGGGGGCGGACGGCGTCGCCGTCGTCTGCGCAATGGGCGCGGGTGAAGATGCGGACGCGGCCTGCGGCGCACGCGGGGAAGAAGTGTCGGCTTGCCTCGGCATCGGAACTCCTGGGCTGGACGCGGCGCGCCGGGTGCGCCGCATTTTTCGCACAGGATAGGATAGAACGCGCCGGGTGCGCAGCGTCGGCCGGGTGCGATCATGCCGATCGCGCGTATTTCGCCGATTTTGCTGTCCTGGGTGACGATCTGTCCGAGGAATTGGCCAGTCGGTGGATCGGTGGATCGGTGGATCGACAGGGTTCGCGCATCCACGAGCTCGCACACCGCCCGGAACAGCGGGCCCGCGTTCGTATAGCGGCTGCCGCACGCGAGGTTGAATGCGCAGTCGAAATCGGCGGTTCGTTCACCGAATCGGCAAACCGTCGGCAGTGCGTCGCGCACGCGACGCCGCGAACCGCCGACCTGCGTCATGTCGCGCGATTCGAGAACCCGCGCGAATCAGAACCGCCACGACACATTGCCGAGCACCGCATTGTCGCGCACGCCGCTGCCGTATTGCCCGCTGTACGACACGCCGAGCGTCAGGTTCTTCGTGACGCTCGCGTCGATGCCGAGCTCGAGCACCGCGCTGTCGCGCGCGATCGGCACGCCCGCGACCTGGAACGACGAGCCGCCGCCGACGAATGCGAACGTCGACGTCGGCCGCGCGCTGCCGAACGCGTGCCGCCAGCCGGCCATCGCGCGCGCGGTCAGCGTGCCCTTCGCGAGCACGCCGAGCTCCGTCGCCGCGCGCACGCCGAGCGTCGAGAACGCGACGTTGCTCGTGCCCGCATCGCTCTTCAGCGCGGCCGCGCCGCCGCTCTCCTGATAGCCGTCGGTGTGCAGGCTCACGTACGCGAGCCCGGCGAACGGCTCGAGCGCGAAGCGTCCGACCGGAATCGCATAGCCGAGCTCGCCGAACACCTGCCCCGAGTTCGCGTCGTAGCCGGCCGAGTTGTGATCGCGGAAGTTCGCGAACGACGGGGAGCGGTCCGTGTCGATCCGATACCACGTGTAGACCGCGCCGCCGCGCACGCCCCACGCGCCGTACTGCGCGCCGCCGTACAGCGCGACGTAGTAGCTGTTCAGCGCCGCCGACGAGTTCAGATCGTTGTCGAGCGAGCTGTGCGTAACGCCCGCCGCGACGCCCGCGCGCCAGCGGTCGTTCAGCGCGACGTCCGCGCCGGCAATGAAGCCCGTCATGCTGCGATTGAGCGTCGATGCGTTACCGTCGCTCGCAAGCCGGCTGCGGCCGCCGAACGCCTGTCCCCAAACGACCGGGCGATACGGCGTGCCGCCGACGCAGCGCTCGCGCGAGCCGGGCCGCCGTTCGGGCGGCATCGCGTCGTTGCGCGGTGCGCCGCCGCCCGCGTCGTCGCACAACGCCGCGCCGCCCGCCGACAACGCGGCGAGCGGCCCCGAGCCCGGCGCGAGCCCCTCGCGCACGCGGTCGGTCACCGCATCGCGCACATAGCGGCTGTCGGTCAGCAGCATGCTCTTCATGCTCGCCTGCAGTTCGCCGTCGAGCTGCGAGAACGCGCTGCGCGCGGTCGGCGCGTCGGTGACGAGCACGGTGTCGAAGAGCGGGTTGCCCGCGCCGAGCGTGCCGAGCGCGCCCGCGACGGCCGTCTGGTTCTGCGTCGTCGCGACCGACGTGAACGGCGTGCTGTTCGGCGTGAGCCGCAGGAACACGTGGTTCGCATCGTAGCCGAGCGTCGGCGTGACGAACGCGTACGTCGAATTCACGCCGGCGAATTGCCCCTGGACGCCTGCGCCCGCGCTCAGGATCGTGTAAGTCGTGTTCGCCTGATAGGTCGCCTGGCTCGCGAGCACTTGCACGGTGCCGCCGTTCAGCGTCGCCGAGCCGGTCGCCGCGAGGCTGCCGCTTTGCTGCGGATTCGCGGCCACCTGCAGCGTCGAACCCGCCTGGAACGTCACGTTGCCCGACACGCCGAGCACCTGCCCCGGCTGCGGCAGCGACGCGATGCCGCCGCTCGCGACGACGAGCCCGCCGAGCGTGCCGGTGCCGGTGACGATCGCGCCGTTCTGCACGGTCACCGTCGAATTGGCGAGCGAGCCGTCGACGGCAAGCGTGCCGGCCGCGACCGTCGTCGGCCCGGTCAGCGCGCTCGCGCCCGTCAGCGTCAGCACGCCGCTGCCCGCCTGCGTCAGCGACCCCGAGCCCGTTATCGCGCCGCCGTAAGTCACGTTGCCCGCTTCGTCGAAGACGAGCGCGCCGTTGTCGGCGACGTTGCCGGCGAGGCTGCCCGTCGTCCCGCCGTTGCCGATCTGCAGCGTGCCGCCGCTCGCGATCGTCGTGCCGCCCGTGAACGTGTTCGCACCCGTCAGCGTGAGCGGCACGCCGCCCGACACCGTCAGCGAGCCGCCGCCCGTGAGCGCGCCGCCAAAGCTGCCGCCGCCCGACACGGCCAGGCTGCCGGTGCCGGTGTCGATCGTGCCGCCCGCCGCGCCGTTCAGCGTCGGCAGCGACACGTTCGAGCCGCCGAGCGCGACGCTGCCGCCGTTCACCGTGAGGCCGCCCGTGCCGAGCGCGCTGCCGTTGCCGACGACGACCGTGCCCGCGTTGACCGTCGTGCCGCCCGCGTACGTGTTCGCGCCGCCGAGCGTCAACGTCGACTGGCCGTTCATCACGAGGCCGCCCGAACCCGACACGACGCCCGACAGCGTCAGGCTCTGCGTGCCGCCGACCGTCGCGGTCGAGTTCAGCGCGACCGCGTTCGACAGGTTCACCGCGGCCGTCGTGTCGATTGTCGTCGGCGCGGCGACCGTCACCGTGCCGACGCCGAGCGCGCCGTTGCTGCCGAGCGCGACCGTGCCGCCCGCGAGCGTCGTGCCGCCCGAGTACGTGCTGTTGCCGGCCAGCGTCTGCGTGCCGGGGCCGGCGAGCGTCACGCTGCCGGTGCCTGCGATCGTGCCGGCGTAGGTCGCGCTGCCGCTGCCCGCGAGCGTCAGCCCATTGCCGCCGAGCGCGACCGTCGTGCCCGCGACGCCCGACAGGCCGCCGAGCGTCACCGCCCCCGTCGCACCGCTGATGTCGAATGCCGCGCCCGCGCCGGCGAGATTCACCGCGCCCGTCGCCGCGAGGCTACCGCCCGCGCCCAACGCGAGCGTGCCCGCATTGATCGTCGTGCCGCCCGTGTACGCGTTCGCGCCCGTCAGCGTCAGCGTGCCGCTGTCGTTCTTCGTCAGCGCGCCGCTGCCCGAGATCACGCCCGACAGCGTGAGCCCCGTCGCGCCCTGCACCGTCAGGCCGCCCGTGCCGAGCGTCACGTTGTTGCTCACGTCGAGCCCCGCGGTGCCCGCCTGCAGCGCGCCGCCGTTGCCGGTGATCGTGCCCGTGCCGAGCGACGCGTTGTTGCCGATGATCGCGACGCCGCCAGCGAGCGTCGCGTCCTGTGCGGTCGACGCGCCGCTGATCGTCCACGCGCCGCTCGTCACATCGAGATGATTGAAGTTGATGTAGTTGTTGACGGCGATCGCGCCTGTCGCCGGGCCGCCCGCGGCCTGCTGCAGCACGAGCGTGTTGTTGCCGCCCGCGCCGCCGTCGACGATGCCCGTCGCCGCGAAGCCGAGCGTGATCGAGCCGACGCCGATGTTCAGCGACAGCGCAGTGCCGCCCGCCGCGCTGACCGTCGAGCCCGTCATCGCGGTGAACGTGTTCGTGCTGTTCGCGCCCATCGACACGCTGCCGTCGATCGTTCCCGAGTTGACGAACGTGTTGCCCTGCCCGGCAGTGCCGTTCGACTGAAACGCGATCCGGCCGGTAATCGTGCCGCTGTTCGTGTAGTTGACCTGGCCGCCGCCGTATGCGGCGACGACGGGCGAATCCGGACCGAGCAGCGTCGCGCCGACGAGCGGCGTCGAGCCGATCGTCCCGGTGTTCGTGATGTTCGATACGCCGCCCGTGCCGTTCTGTACCGCGAGCGCCATCCCGGTCAGCCCGCTGATCGACACGCCCGTCGTGCCGTTCATCGTGCCGTTGTTCGTGACGGTGGTCGTGCTCGGCGACGCGTTGCCGACCACCGTGCCGCTCGACAGGATGCCGAGCCCGGAGCCGAGCACCGTCGGATCGATCGTGCCGTTGTTGGTCAGCGTGACGCCGCTGCCCGTCAGCGAGAGCGCGGTGCCGCCGACGCCGAGCAGCACGCCGAGGCTCGCGCCGCTGTTGACCGTCACATTGAGATTGTTGCCGCTGTTCGCGTAGCTCGGCGCGAGCGGATTGGCCGCGCCCGAGCAGGTGACGGTCGTGCCGACGGCGGTACAGGCCGCATGCGCCTGGATGATGCCGGCGCCGACGAGCGCGACGAACACGCCCATCGACGGCACGAGTTTGGGAAGTTCGCCGGTTTTTCTTGACCGCACGCGGCTCATGTTGTCCCCTCCCTGCTAACGAAAATAGACGTCGAAGGAAACTGCCTGGCGCGGCTGGAAATGCACCGACGATTCGATTCGGAGAACCGTCGTGACGAAGCATCTCGTCCGGCTGCACGAAGGCGGCCGGCTGCTTCAAAAGAAAGACGAAAGTTCTAAACCCCGTGAAAACGCGAACGCTGATTGGCTAAGCGAACGGCATGACGACGCCCCCTCCGGCGACGACATCTCGAGTTAGTCTAGTTAATGCGGATGGCGACTTGTGAAAAGGCTATATCAAAGCAATCGGACATGCAAAAAACGGAACGATCCTCTTGGAGGTGTCGGCAGCGAACTCGATGCAACACGACGATTCCATTTTCGGGACAAAGTCGTCGAGGGTTTCGAAAAACAAGAGTCGTTCGGACCGAGATCGCACGGCGCCGCACGCTCCCTTCCGGATCGGCAACACGCACTCGCCATCCTCTTTGTCATTTCCGTCGATTCTTCCTATTATTTCTTTTCAATCTCCGCCAGGTGCCATATAGCAAATTCATTCACCTCTTAATCATTTTTCAATTTGCTTTGCAATTCTGATCAAGATTAATCACGTCATTTGAATTGATCTGCCTCAACGCGGCAAACCCGCCGTCTTACAGGATAGAGACAAAACCCGCCACATGAACGGAGGCCATGATGGAAATTTCGTTGAGAGATCTGCTGACGGTGCTGCACGGAATGGGATTCGGCGCGTTGTTCATGCTCGCCTTTTCCGGCGCGATCGCCGAGCTCTATCGCATATCCGCGGCCGGCGCGCCCGCCGTGCCCACGCCGCGTGAACACCGGCTGCCGATGATCTATCTGTCTGCAATGGTGATCCTCGCGTGGGCGACGGTGTTCTCCGGCGCATACGTCGTCTATCCGTGGTATCGCGCGGTGCCGCCGTCCGGCCTGACCGATCTCGCGAATTATCCGCAGCGTCTGTTGATGTCGAGCCGCGACACGTCGGGCTGGCACAGCCTCGGGATGGAATGGAAGGAGCACGTCGCGTGGCTCGCGCCGATCGCGATGACGATGGTCGCCTACGTGTTCGGCAAGTACGGCCTGGCGCTCGGCAAGCAACGCCAGATTCGCAACGCAGTGCTGGCGTTCACCGCCGTCGCGTTCATCGCAACGGGCGTCGCGGGCGCATTCGGCGCATTCCTCAACAAGTACGCGCCGGTCCGTGGCGGCGCCGCCATCCATCTCATGACAGGAGAATGAAGATGCCTACCTCTCATCCGCGCACCGCCGCGCAGCGTACCGGCGCAGGACAACCTCACTCATCCGTAGCGAACGAGCCGGCGACCGCATCGTCGCACACGCATGCGCCCGCTTCGGCCGACGTGCTGCCGAACGGTCCGGCCGCCGCCGCCATTCTCGCGGCCGGCATCGGCTGCTTTGCCGTCGGGCTCTTCGCGCTCGCCGGCGACGCGTTCCGCCCGATTGCGCATTTCTTCACGTTCTACAAACCCACCGGGCCGCTTTCGGGCGTGACGACGAGCGCGATCGTCGTCTGGCTGCTGTCGTGGGCCGTGCTGTCGCGCCAGTGGAGCGCGAAATCGGTCGCGCTCGGCCGCGTGACGGCAATCGCCTTCGTGCTGTTGACACTCGGCGTCCTGCTGACCTTCCCACCGTTCATGGATCTGCTGCAGCGCAAGTAGCCACGCGCATGTCGAGGGCGCATCACGCGCCCTCGACATGCGCGGCGCTTCACTCGTCGCGTTGCGTAAACGACAAAGCCCGTGGCAACGACCTTCGACGATTGATCCAAATCAATTTCCACAAATACGGCGCTCTTACACTCGCCTCACCGATATCGATCGATTCATCGAACAATGAGTTGGCATCACGGCCCATTTCAAACAATCGAAACGATATTGAAAGAAAAAAGACAATCGTAAAAGATATCGGCGAGAACATCGATTTGCATGCGCTGGAGAAATGGCGGCTCCTCAACGGGAACCTGCTCGACAAGCCCTAACGAGAAACAACAAGGGGGCGGTATGTTGAATCGCATCCGTCGTGGTTTCATCGCAATCCTTGCGTGCGTGTCCGGGGTGCTGTTTCTGTCGAACGACGCCGCTGCGATACCGGCGTTCGCGAGACAAACGGGGCTCGCCTGCGTCGCCTGTCACGTGAGCTTTCCGGAGCTCACGCCGTTCGGGCGCTTCTTCAAGCTGACGGGCTACACGCTGTCGAACAAGTTCACGATTCCGCTCGCGGGCATGGTTCAAGTGTCGCAAACCAACACCCGCTCGATCGACAACCGGAATTACGACTTCGCCCGCAATCAGGACGTCGTGCTGCAGCAGGCGAGCCTGTTCTACGGCGGCCGCATCGCGGGCCCGGTCGGCGCGTTCGCGCAGTGGACGTACGACGGCGTCGCGCATCACAGCGGCATCGACAACACCGACATCCGCGCAGCCGGACACTTCACCCGCGACGACGTCGACTTCATCTACGGCGTCACGGTCAACAACAACCCGACCGTCTCCGACGTGTGGAACAGCACGCCGGCGTTCGGCTATCCGTACGCGTCGAGCAGCGTATCGCTCACGCCGACGGCAAGCACGCTGATCGACGGCGGACTCGCGCAGCAAGTCGTGGGCTTCGCCGCATACGCGTTCTGGCAGCGCAGCATCTACGCGGAAGTCGGTTTCTATCGGACTGCCGATCAGATGTTCTCGGTGTTCCGCACCGGCCAGGACATCGGCACACCAGGCGGCGTAATGCGGCTGAGGGGCGCGAATCCGTACTGGCGCGTCGCTTACAACCGCGAATGGGGCCCGCATTCGCTGATGCTCGGCACGTTCGGCCTGATCGCGGACGTGTATCCGGACAACACGATGCCCGCGACGCCGACCGACCGCTTCACCGACATCGCCCTCGACGCGCAGTATCAATATCTGACGCTGTCGCACGCGTTCACGACACAGCTCACGTTCATCCACGAGAAGCAGAACTGGAGCGCGAGCTTCCCGAGCGGGGGCATCGGCGCGGGCCCGACGCCGGCCAATCCGACCGACCATCTGAACACGTTCAAGGCGAAGGCTTCGTACTACTACCAGCGCAAGTACGGCGCGACGCTCGCGTACTTCTCGACGACGGGCGATACCGATGCGGGGCTGTACGGCGCGACACCCGTAACGGGCAGCGCGAACGGCAGTCCGGACACGCGAGGCATCATCGCGGAGCTCGACTATCTGCCGCACCCGCAAGTGAAGCTGTCGTTGCAGTACACATGGTTCCTCAAGTTCAACGGAGGACGCTTCAACTACGACGGCAACGGCCGAAACGCGAGCGACAACAACACGCTGTACTTCCTCGCGTGGTTCGTGTTCTGAGGTCGACCGCGCCCATTCATCGCCAACCCGCTTGCCCCGCCGAGAACGATCATGAAGAAGCTGCTTGCGTTACCGATCTGGGTCGCGGCGCTCGCCGCGGCGCTCGGCGGCTGGCCCGCCGTCTTCGCGCACGCGCAGAACGGCGCGCGGCTCGCCGCGCAGCTCTGCGCCGCCTGCCACGGCGCGCACGGCCGCAGCGAATCGCCGATGTTCCCTCGGCTCAATGCGCAGACGAACGAGTATCTGAGCGCGCAGCTCAAGGGCTTTCGCGAGCATGCGCGCGGCGAGACCGACGCGCGCGCGTACATGTGGGCCATCGCGTCGCAGCTCGACGATGCGACGATCGCGTCGATCGCCGACTACTACTCGCATCAGGAACCGACGCACGGCGAACCCGGCGATCCGGCGCTCGTCGCGAAGGGGCAGGACATCTTCGAGCATGGCGTGCCGCAGCAGGGCACGCCGGCGTGCGCGTCGTGCCATGGGCAGAACGCGCAAGGCGTCGGCACGTTTCCGCGGCTTGCGGGACAGCACGAAGCCTACCTGGTGCGGCAGATTCAGGTGTTCAAGAACGGCACGCGCGCGAATGCGCCCGTCATGAGCGCGGTTGCGCATACGCTCAATACCGATCAGGCGAAGGCCGTCGCGGCGTGGTTGCAGTCGCGTTAGCGAGGTGCGGCGGGCAGACGGGCACTTGACGGCGCGGCCGAATCAGCGATTCAGGCCGATATCGTCCGCATCTTCGTCGCCGGCCTCGAACCCGCCCCGCCCCATCGCCGCGCCCGCGCCGCGCACCGCGCAGGTCAGCGGGTCGTCGGCGACCCGCGCGACGAGCCCCGTCTCGTCGTAGAGCCGCTTGCCGAGATGCGCGAGCAGCGCGCCGCCGCCCGTCAGCACGATGCCGCGATCCGCGATGTCCGTGATGAGCTCGGGCGGCGCGTTCTCGAGCGCGCCCTTCACCGCGCTCACCACCTGGTTCAGCGGCGCGGCGAGCGCGTCGGCGATGTCGTGGTTGCTGAGCTGAATCGTGCGCGGCAGGCCGTCCGCGACGCTGCGCCCGACCGCATGGATCGATTCGCGCGGCACCCGACAGCTCGCGGCGCCGATCACCTTCTTCACGTGCTCGGCCGTATGCTCGCCAAGCAGCACGCCGTACACGTTGCGGACGTGATTGACGATCGCCGCGTCGAACTGATCGCCGCCGACGCGGATCGCCTCGCGATAGACGATCCCGCCGAGCGCGATCACCGCGACCTCGGTCGTGCCGCCGCCGATGTCGACGACCATCGACCCGACCGCCTCCATCACCGGCAGCCCCGCGCCGAGCGCGGCGGCGAGCGGCTCGCTGATCAGGCTGACCCGCGATGCGCCCGCCGCGAGCGCCGCCTCGCGGATCGCGCGCTGCTCGACCGCCGTCGCGTTCGACGGCACGCAGATCGTGAACTCGACGCGCCGCCCGAACAGCGAGCGCGCGTGCGACATGCCGACGAACTGCCGCATCATCTGCTCGGCCGCGTGATAGTTCGCGACGACGCCGTGCCTGAGCGGCCTGACGGCCTCGAGATGCTCGGGCGAGCGCCCGAGGAGCGCCTTCGCCTGCTCGCCGACCGCCTCGACGCGCGCCTTCTCCGTCGGGCCGCCCCGCTTGCGGAAGCAGACGACCGACGGCTGATTCAGCACGACGCCGCGATCGCGAACGTAGATCTGCGTGCTCGCGGTGCCAGGATCGACCGCGACGTTATGCGCAAAGAACCTTCCGAGAAAGGGTGCCGCCATGGTGAAGCCTCTATCGAATCGTATGGAAGGATTTTGCGGATGCGTCGCCGGCCGCCCCCGGGCCGGTTGCCGGCGACGAGCACAATCCACTCAGTCGCTTAGCGGCAGGATGCCTGAATACTTTAGGAGATTTCATGAATTTTCTATAGCGCGCCAGGTCGCTTTGCGCCGCCCGCCGGGGCGGTTCGCGACAACGCGTGGTCGCGGCCCGGCAAAAGCGGTACTCTCTCGCTTTTGCCGATTCCGGATCGGCCCTCCCGATTGTTCAGTCCGACCACGCCATAGCAACGATAATGACGGTGCTCGCCTCCTTCGCCCGTCCGGGCCTTCGCGTTCCCGGCCTCGTGGCCGCTTTCCTGTTTGTCTGCGTCGCGGCGGGCCGGCCCGCGTCCGCCGATGCGGCCGGCGCCGCCGCTGCCATGGCGGGAGCCGCCGCAACGTCGGCGACCACGCCGGGGACCACGCCCGTGGCCGCACCGGGCGCGACGCCCGTCACGGCGACGAAAGCTGCTTCTGCGGCCGCCGCGACGTCGGCGACGGCTACGGCATCGCCCGCGTTGGCTTCGGCCACCGCGGGTTCGCCCACATCCGTGGACGCCGCGGCCGCATGGTCTTGGGTCGCCGGCCGGCAAACCGCCACCGCCGCATCGAACACCCCGTCGATCGACGAGACGAACGCCGGCGGCGCAGCACCGGCCCGGGCGACGCCCGCGTCCGCCTTGCCCGCTCCGGCCGCCGCATCGACGTCCGCCCAGGCCGCGCCGTCATCGGCCGGCGCGGGCGAATTCGTCTGCACGCCTGACGGCGGCAACCCCGGCCGGCCGTCGATCGGCCTCGTGCTGTCGGGCGGCGGCGCGCGCGGGTACGCGCATCTCGGCGTGCTGAAAGTGCTCGAGGCGAACCGGATTCCGGTCGACTGCATCGCGGCGACGAGCATGGGCGCCGTCGTCGGCGGCCTGTACGCGACCGGGATGACCGCGCAGGAAATGCAGCGGCGGCTGTCGCAGGTGAACCTCGCCGACATCGCGTTCGACGTGACCGACCGCGCGGACCTGCCGCAAAAGAAACGCGAGGACGACCGGCTTTACATCGACAGTCTGACGATCGGCTTCGATTCGAAGGGCTTCAAGGCGCCCGTCGGGCTCGTGCAGGGCAACCGGCTGCAGGCGCTCCTCGCGAACTGGACGGCCGCCGTGCCGACGAACCAGCCGTTCGACCGGCTGCCGATCCCGTATCGCGCGATCGCGACCGACCTGCAGACCGGCCAGAAGGTCGTGCTCGACCACGGCTCGCTGCCGCTCGCGATCCGCGCGAGCATGGCGCTGCCGGGGCTCTTCTCGCCCACCGAGATCGACGGCCGCGCGCTCGTCGACGGCGGGCTTGTCGGCAATCTGCCCGTCGACGCCGCACGCGGGATGGGCGCGGACGTCGTGATCGCCGTCGACATCGGCTCGCCGCTGCGTCCGCTGAATGCGCTGGCGTCGCCCGCCGACGTGATGCAGCAGATGATCGGCATCCTGATCCGGCAGAACGTCGCCGAACAGCGCAAGCAGCTGAAGGCGGACGACATCCTGCTGCAGCCGGACCTCGGCAAGCAGAGCTTCACCGATTTTCAGACCGCGAACCAGGCGATCGCCGCGGGCGAAGCGGCCGCCGTGGCCGCGCTGCCGCGGCTCATGCGCTACGCGCTGTCGCCCGAGCAGTACGAAGCGTACCGGGCCGCGCACATGCGGCCGCCGCCGCAGCCGATCCGCATCACGTCGATCGAGATCCGGACCAACGGCTCGTCGGTGCCGAAGCGGGTCGTGCGCAACGCGCTGCGCGTGAAGCCGGGCGACGTCTACGATCCGCAGGCTGTGAGCACCGACCTGCTGTCGCTGACGACGAGCGGCAATTTCGAGAACGTCACGCAGCAGATCGTCAACGAAGGCGACGAGCACCGGCTCGTGATCGACGCGCAGGAGAAGTACTGGGGGCCGAACTTCCTGTTGTTCGGGCTCGGGATGTCGAGCAGCTCGACGGACGAAGGCGGCTTCCGGCTGCATCTCGGATACCGGCGGCCGTGGCTCACGCCGTCCGGCCTCGAATTCCGCGCGGACACGACGCTCGGCAGCGACAGGCAGTCGGCCCACGTTGAAGTGCGGCAGCCGCTGTCGGACAAGATCGGCTATTACATCGCGCCTTATGCGGATTACCAGCGGCGTTTCGCGAACCTCTACGACGGAGAGAGCGATGTCAAGGTCACGCAATACCGCATCCAGACCACACGGGTCGGCCTCGACCTCGGGCTGCCGCTCGCGCGGCTCGGCGATTTCCGCATCGGGCTCGCGTATACGCACGTGGCGGCCGCGCCTTCGTACAACCTGCGGCTCGACGGGTTCGTCGATGACGACGGCAATCCCGTCAGTTCGCTATTCCCGTCTTGGTACGGGCGGCAGATCAGCGCGCGCGCCCGGCTCGTCATCGACCAGCTCGACGATCCGGTCTTCCCGCGCAAGGGCTATTTCGCGGAACTCCGCGCCGAGCGGTCGCTGTCGACGAGCGACGACAAATTCACCGACGTCTACGGCAAGCTGATGATCGCCGAGCGATTCGGCCGACACAGCGTGAGCGCGAGCGTCGAGGCGGGCAAGAGCTTCGGCGGCGTGAACCTCAGCAATCCGCTCGGCTATACGCTCGGCGGCTTCCAGCATCTGTCCGCGTACGCGGCCGACCAGTTGAGCGGCGACGCGCTCGTTTATGGCCAGATCACGTACATGAATCAGTTGGCGACGTTCAATGCGTCGCCGATCAAGGCGCTTTACGTCGGCGCGAGCGCGGAAGTCGGCAACGTGTGGTCGCTCGACACGATGTTAAGCAGCGGTCCGCTCAAGCAGAGCTACACGTTCTTCACCAGCCTCACGACCGCGTTCGGGCCGGTGTACGTCGGCGTCGCGCTCGCGCCGGGTGGGCGGCGCAACCTCTACTTCCAGCTCGGCCACTCATATTGAGCCGGCGGGGTCGGGCGCGGCCGGCCCGCCGGCCCGGCGCGAGCCGGCGCGGGGACGAATGCGCCGCGCCGGGCCCAAATGCGCCATTCGGTGCCGACCGACGGCGCGCTGTCGCGCGGCGGTTCGAGTCGAGGCGCACGGATGCAGGCGCGCGTGCCGCATGAGCGCACCGGCGCGCGTCACACCGGCCAGCTCATCTCGAAACGCGCCCCCGACAGCAGCAGCGGATCGACGACGGCGACGCGCCCGTTGTGCGCCTTCAGCACCTGCCGCGTGATCGCGAGGCCGAGGCCGTAGCCGGCCGTATGCCGGTCGAGCCGCACGAACGCGTCGAAGATTCGCTCGCGCTCGTCGAGCGGCACGCCGTGCCCGTCGTCCTCGACGTAAATCTCGATGTTGCCGTGACGCATCCGCAGGCCGGCCTCGATCTGTCCGTGTGCGTGCTTGCTCGCGTTGCGCAGCAGGTTGCGCATCGCATACGACATCAGCCGCTTGTCCATCTTCACGCGCACGTCGGCGGGCAGCGCGACGCGCGACTCGATCGTCTTGCTCGGATACAGCAGCGCGGCGTCGGCGACCTGCTTGTCGAACCACGCAACGAGCGCCGTCTGCTCGAGATTCGACTGCAACGAGCTGTATTCGAGCCGCGCGTACGTGAGGCTCATGTCGATCAGCTCGTCGAGCTCGGTCACGTCCTGCTCGATGCTGTCGATCGCGTTCTGATACTCGACCGCCGACCCCGGCTCGCGCAGGCTCTCGAGCGCGAAGCGCACGCGCGCGAGCGGCGTGCGCAACTCGTGCGAGATGCCGTTCGTCAGGTCGCGCTGCGCGGCGATCAATCGCTCCATCCGCATCGCGAGCGCGTTCAGCGTGCGCGCGAGCGGCCCGATGATCACGCTGCGCGACTCGCGCGCGCGCGTGTTGAAGCGCCCGCCCGTGAAGTCGATCGCGCGCTCGCGCACCATCACGAGATCCGACCACACGGGCCGCATCCAGCGAAAGCCGGCGAGCGCCGGCACCGCAAGCACGAATGCCGCGAGCGGCAGCGCGCCGCCCGGCAGCGCGTCGAGTGCGCGCCACACGGTGCGCGGTCCGAGCGCCGAGCATAGCGTCGCGATCGTCCCGCCGACCGTCAACAGCACGAGGCCGACGAGATGCAGATAAGTCCGCAGATAGAGGCGCGACCAGCTCGGAATCCGGTCGGCGCGCGTGTCGGTCCACGAGCGGCGGAAATGCAGCCAGCGCCATTTGCAATAGCGGGGCGGGGACAATCGGTGCGCTTGCGTGTTGTTCATCTTCGTGTCGCGAATGTCGGGGAATCGGTGCTGTGGAGCATCGAACGGAATCCGGCCGCGCCGGTGGCGGATGGTCGCGGCGGACGGCGGCGCACGCGCAGCCGGCTCGTCGAGCATGCGCGGCGCAAACGGCGTGGTGTTTCATCGAGTAAAACCGCAGCGAAGGTCGCGTCGTCTCGCGTTGCATGACTCTGCATTGCATCGCGTTGCGCGTCGTCATGGCGCATCGCCACGCGGCGTCGCTCATGCAGCCCGAAACCGCTGGCGCGACACACGCCGTTTCGAACCATGAAACGCGCCGCTGCCGCAAACGGCCCGGCACATTCGCGACCGGCCCGCGCAGGATCGAAACCGTTCGCCGCGAGCGGCCCGCGCGCCGCCGCGAACCTCGACGCGCAGCTTACTCCCAAGCGTTCTTGCTGAATTGATAACCCCTGCTGCGGATGGTCTTGATCCGCTGCGGACAACTCGCTTCGTCGCGCAGCTTGCGGCGCAGCTTCGAGATCCGGCCGTCGATCGTCCTGTCGAGTCCGTCGAATTCGACGCCGCGCAACTGCAGCATCAGATCGTCGCGACTCACGACTTCGCCCGCATGGCAGGCGAGCACCCACAGCAGGTCGAACTCCGCCGATGTCAGCTCGGGCGTCGTGCCGTCGGGCAGAACGACGGTCCGGTTCGTGCGATCGATCGTGAACTTTCCGAACGTGTGGCTTTCCGGCTGGCCGCCCGCGCCGTCCGCCTGCCGTACCGGCGCGCGGCGCAACTGCGCCTTGATCCGAGCAAGCAGGATGCGCGGCTCGACCGGCTTGTGCACGTAATCGTCCGCGCCGAATTCGAGGCCGAGCAGTTCGTCGAACGGCTCGTCGCGGGCCGTCACCATGATGATGACCCCGTCGTAGTGCTCGCGCGCCTCGCGGCAAATCTCGAACCCGTCCTTGCCGGGCAGGTTCACATCGAGAATCACGAGGTCGGGCCGCCCCGTCAGAATCGCATTGACGGCGTCGTCGCCGTTCAGCACGGTATCGACGACGTACTCGTGTTTGCGCAGGTAGCCCGCGATCAGCGTGGACAGGCGATTGTCGTCCTCGACGAGGAGAATCCGGAAAGGCATGGGCAAATCAGTCGATATAGAAGCCAAATATTATTTAAAACAAGGACTTAGCGCGAACCCGCGAAACTGCCGCACCCACTTTGTAAGATCCCGAAACATTTCGAATGATACTGCGGCGCGAGCCGATGGATGAAACCGTTCCGTCGACGGCCCTGAAAACCCCGCGTCGGCGGCCCGCCCGGCGCGGCTTCGGAGCGCCCGGCGCGACGGCCGTCGCGGATGCGGCGCGCATCGTGCACGCCGGGGATGATCGGCCGCGGTCCACGCGCTTTTCCCCGCGCATGCGTTCGCCGCGCCGCCGATGCGCCGCCGATGCGCCGCCGATGCTGTCGCGGACAAATAGAAATGTCCGGTTTTGTAGCAAATGAAATGTCCGCATGTTGGCGGGGGCGGCAAGCCGGCGTAGGGCGTAGCCCGAAGCCGGCTTGCCGCCCCCGCGGCTGTCTGGCGGA
>NZ_LOVS01000062.1:0-1166 GCF_001523835.1 Burkholderia sp. ABCPW 14
AGGCCAGCGTAGGCCGCCAGATGAGCAGCCGAAGCGAAGGCTTTATGGGCGACTTCGGTCAGGAGTCTGGCGGCGGTCCTGACGCCGACTCCCGGCATGCTGGTCAGGACCGGCCAAAGAGGGTGAGCAAGCACCAGCCGCTCCACTTCGGCGGCGATCTCGTCGCGCTGCTTGCGCAAGGCGGCGAGTTGCTGGGCCAAGCGGGGCATGACGATGGTGGCAGCCTGCGTGCCGGGCACGATCACGGCTTGTTCGCTCAGAGCCTGAACGATCTCAGTCGCCAAGCTTTTACCCATACGGGGCGCGAGCTTGGTCAGACGGTTGGCGAGCGTCTTCTCGCTGGTGGCGGCAAGCGCGGCGGGCGACGGGTAGCGCTCAAGGAGATCGAGCACCGCTGGATGGTCGAGGCGCGGTCCGAGAACGCGCTCGAGCGCCGGATGGATCTGGGTGAGCAGGCCGCGAATGCGGTTGCTGGTTTGAGTGACCTGGGCGGCAAGATCATCGTCGAAGCCGCACAACATGGTGAGCTCGGCGAGCTGCTCGTCGGCCAATCGAAGCGAGCGCAGCGTATGCGGCATCGAGCGGGCGGCTTCGGCAATGATCGCGGCATCGCGGGCGTCGGTCTTGGCTTCACCTGCATGCAGATCGGCGATGCGGCGCATGGCCAGTCCCGGCAGATAGGCGACGAGTATGCCTTCAGCGCGGGCGACGGCCACTGGAAGCGCTCCGATGGTGGAAGGCTGATCGACGACGAACAGGAGTCGACCGTGAGTCTTGAGTTCGGCGATGAGGGCGCGCAGCTTGGCCTCGTCGTTGGGTAGCGCCTTGTTGTACAGACGCTTGCCGTGCCGATCGAGTGCGACGGCGTGATGCTGACCTTTACCGACGTCGACGCCAATGAAGACATCGATGGCGTCATGTTGTTGGGTTTCTTGCATTGCAGTTTATGCAGAGTGAACGGGTTGGCCTGCAACAACGGTGGCAAGTCTCGGCATCCACGTTACGGACGGCGTCGGGATATCCCGGCCAAACCCCTATCAGCGATCACCAGCCACCCACCAGGCCCGGTGACAACACCCCCCGGATCATGACTGCGACTGGGGGCGGGAATCATGCCGGGCCTGGCTGGCCAAAACCCCAATTATCGGGGTGTGAAGATAGTAACG
>NZ_LOVS01000063.1:0-1414 GCF_001523835.1 Burkholderia sp. ABCPW 14
GTGTCACGGCGCTGCGACCGA
The DNA here is from genome assembly GCF_001523835.1 of Burkholderia sp. ABCPW 14. Taxonomy (NCBI): domain Bacteria; kingdom Pseudomonadati; phylum Pseudomonadota; class Betaproteobacteria; order Burkholderiales; family Burkholderiaceae; genus Burkholderia; species Burkholderia sp. ABCPW 14. The sequence continues at coordinate 22 of NZ_LOVS01000063.1, forward strand.
CGCGCATCCTTCGCATGCCTGATCGATCGACTCCCGCAACGCCTGTTCACTTCCCCCCGTCATTCGCCCGAATCACCGCCTCGGCGGCCGCATCGGCATCGCCCGCATAGCCGTCGTGCACCCGCGTGCGCAGCCCCGGCAGCGGCGCTTCGCCGTCGAGCAGGTGGCCGCCGCGTTCCTTCGTCTGAACCGTCGCCCGCATCGACAGCCCCACCCGCAGCGGATGCGCCATCAATTCCGACGGCTCCAGCGAGATCACCACCGGCACCCGCTGCACCACCTTGATCCAGTTCCCCGCCGCGTTCTGCGACGGCAGCATCGAGAACGCGCTCCCCGTCCCCGCCGAGAAGCCCTCCACCCGCCCCCGGTACGTCACCCGCGAGCCGTACAGATCCGACTCCAGCCGCACCGGCTGGCCAACCCGCATGTGGCGGATCTGCCCTTCCTTGAAGTTCGCCTCCACCCACACCTGCCGCAGTTGCACCACCGACATCAGCGGCACGCCCGGCCCCACCTGCTGGCCGATCTGCACCGACCGCTGACCCACCGTGCCGTCCACCGGCGATACGATCGTCGTCCGCTTCAGATTCCGGTACGCGAGCCTGAACTGCGCGGCCGCCTGCTGCACCGACGGGTTCTGCTCCACCGGCCGCTCGCTGCCCAGCGCGCGCGCCGCGTCCCGCTGCGCCTGCGCGCCCGCCAGCGCCGCCTGCGCGTTCGCCAGGTTCGACTTCGACCGCGCCAGCTCCTCCGGCGCCACCACCTCCACCGACGCCCCCGTGCGCGCCCGATACGCCTGCTGCGCAAGCTTCAGGTCCGCCTCGCGCGCCTTCACCGTCTCCTCGTACATCCCCATCGAGATCCGCGTGTTCGCGACCTGCCGCACCGCCTGCGCGAGCTGCGCCTGCGCCTGCGCGAACGCTGCCGACGCGTCCGCGTCGTCCAGCTTCGCCAGCACCTGCCCCGCCTTCACCTGCTGCGTGTCGGTCACCAGGATGTCGGTCACCGTTCCCTGGATCTGCGCGGCGATCTGCACGATGTTGCCGGCGACGTACGCGTCGTCGGTCTCCTCGCTGTAGCGGCTGACGAGGAACCAGTAGAGCCCCGCCGCCAGCGTCAGGATCGCCAGCAGTCCGAAGAACAGCGTGAAGCGGCGGCGGCGCGTCGCGCGGCGCGCGGCCAGGAGCGCGGCCGGGAGCGCGGCGTCTTCGGGGCGCGCGGGCGAGCCGTCCGTGGCCGGATGCTTCGCGCGCGAGCCGTCGGCGCTCGCCGTGTCGTTTGGCGTCTTCGCGCGCAGCGTGTCGGTGGCGGTGTCGTTCAAGGTCTTGGCGTGCGTCGGTGGCGTGGCGCCATGGGGCGGCGGCTCGGCGTGCTCAGCGTGCTCAGCGTGCTC
>NZ_LOVS01000064.1:0-617 GCF_001523835.1 Burkholderia sp. ABCPW 14
GGCTTGGGCGCATGTCAGCGAGGACGTGATGATTTCCAGTCGCCCAGCAGAAGTGCAGGATCGTGCTGTGCCGGGCCATTGGGAGGGAGACCTGCTCATCGGCCTGAACCGGTCCGCGATCGGGACACTCGTAGAGAGATCGAGCCGTTTTACCATGCTCGTGCACCTGCCTCGGGAGAAAGGCTACGGACTGATTCCAAGCACGAAAAATGGTCCCCCGCTGGCTGGCTACGGAGCTGTCACGATGGCCAACGCGCTCAAGAAGACCGTGGCGGACCTGCCCGCCCAGTTGTGGCGATCATTGACTTGGGATCGCGGCAAGGAACTGTCCGATCACGCCCGCTTCACAGTCGAGTCCGGCGTGAAGGTCTTCTTTGCTGACCCGCACAGCCCATGGCAGCGTGGCACGAACGAAAACACGAACGGCCTTCTACGACAATACTTCCCAAAGGGCACCGACCTATCCCGGTGGAGCGCTCAAGAGATTCAAGCCGTTGCCAATACGTTGAACACCAGGCCCCGGAAAACGCTCGGCTGGAAGACGCCGGCTGAAGCTCTGGACGAGTACCTGAAATCCGTTCAAAAATGCGGTGTTGCGACGACCGGTTGAATCCGCC
>NZ_LOVS01000065.1:0-3343 GCF_001523835.1 Burkholderia sp. ABCPW 14
CGAAACGCGATGAGATTCTGTGCCCGGAAATCAACCGAGTCTGGCAGGCCAACATGCAAGTCTACGGCGCTGACAAGGTCTGGAAGCAGATGAACCGCGAGAGCATTACGGTCGCTCGTTGTACGGTGGAACGGCTGATGAAACGGCTGGGTCTGCGCGGTGCCGTTCGCGGTAAGCGAGTCCGGACGACGATTCCCGATGCCGCCGTACCGCGTCCGCTGGACCGGGTGAATCGGCAGTTCACGGCTAACCGACCGAATCAGTTGTGGGTTTCTGATTTCACCTATGTTTCGACGTGGCAGGGCTGGCTGTACGTGGCCTTCGTGGTGGACGTGTTCGCCCGCCGCATCGTCGGCTGGCGCGTCAGTTCTTCCATGACCACGGACTTCGTTCTGGATGCACTTGAACAGGCGCTGTACGCTCGCCGGCCGGGAGGCGATGGAACCTTGATCCACCACTCCGGTTGAATCCGCCCAATACGTCAGCATTCGCTACAGCGAACGACTGGCCGAAGCGGGCATCGAACCGTCGGTCGGCAGTCGGGGCGACAGCTACGACAACGCGCTGGCTGAAACGATCAACGGCTTGTACAAGACGGAGCTGATTCATCGCCGCACCTGGAAAACTCGGGAATCTATCGAGTTGGCAACCCTGGAATGGGTGGCCTGGTTCAATCACCACCGACTGATGGAACCACTCGGCTATATCCCGCCCGCTGAAGCTGAGGCAAACTACTATCGGCAACTGAAAACCGCTGCCGCTGAAACCGCATTAACTTAAACCAACCAGCCTCCACGATTCCCGGGGCGGTTCAAGGTGCTGAACATCTACGGCTGTAGTACTAACGCATCCATGTCAGAATTCGAGCGGGCAAGCGCCGCACTCGGCTATGTTCTGGTCAATGATCGCGACACATGGCGTCAGGCCGGGATGAAGCTCAAGGCCGAGTTTGGCGAAGAGAACTCTTGCCTGCTCAGATTCCGAATCGCTCACGCAAAAACGGCACCAGACGCTCTGCTAGCCATGTGTGTATGCGCGTCGTCGGGTGCAGCGTGTCCCAGAACACGAATCGGGCCGGGTCGCGGCAGTCGGCGCGCGGTGTCTGCGCACTCAGGTATATGAGCGACGACGGTTTCGAAATGTCGAGACACGACCTCGTGGCATCATCGAAGCCGTATTGCGCCGGGTGGCTCAGCAGGTCGTCGAACAGCGCGTACGCATCGAACACCTCGAGCCGCAGCGTCACGCCGTAGCGTGCGCGCAGCACGGCCGCCGCATCGGCAAGCCGCTGGTTGTAGTCCTTCACCTGGGCGGATACGCGCGCGGCGTCTTCACGCGTCGCAAACACCGGCGCGCGCGACACGTCTGGCAGCGTGATGAGCATGATGCGCGTCGCGCCCGCCGCGGCGAGCCGGTCGAGGCTGTCGCGCACCGCGTTCGCCGCCTGCTCGGGCGTGCGGCCATAGTTCACGAGATCGTTGCCGCCCGCGAACACCGCGAACAGCGTGTTGCCCGGCCGGTAATCGGGCGCGCGCTCCATGAACTCGCGCCACGAGTCGACCTGCTGCACGAGGCCGGGCACAACGAGATACTGGTCCGTCGCGGCGCCGCCGATCGCCCAGTTGTAGAACGGCAGGTGCAACGCGTTCGCCAAGTATTCGGCCCAGACCAGTCCGTTGCTGAAGCGCCCCGCATGCCAGCTCGTGCCGTTCGGCAGCTTCCACAGGCTCGCGTTGAACATGTTCTGCGTGTCGGACAGGCTGTCGCCGAACACGATCAGCTTGTTGATGCGCGTGTCCTGCTGCGCGCTGTCGATGGTCCAGATCGTGTAGTTGAGCGACAGTGCGTTGTTAGCCGCGACCGCCTGCGTGAGGTCAGACCGGATGCCTTTCGATGCAAGCGTCTTGCGGCAGACGTCGGCGAGCGTGTCCTGCGTCGTCGTGCTGTAGAACATGTTCTTCCACTGCATGATGCCGTCCGCCCACCAGTAGCCGTTCACGCGATACCAGTCACCGCTGCCGGGATCGCGCGCCCACTCGTAAGTTGCGGCGGGCTTGAGCGGGTCCGTGTCGATCCGGTACCAGCAGCGCAGATACGTGTAGGTATCGCCGCCGCGGCGCGCCGCGCGCTGCGGCTCGAAGGGCGCGGCAAGCGGCTGCGTGCCGGGTACGGCGAGCGGGCCTGCCGGCGACAGCGTCATGTCGCCGGTCGGCATCGGCGCCGGGTCGGCTGTGGCGCGCGCTGGTGCGATAGCGAACGTCAACGCAGCGCCAAGCGCCGCGATGGCGGCACGATGGATAAACAAGGCAAGACGAAAATGATTCATGATGAGGTCGGTCGGAACGCGTGCACGCCAACGGATTAAGGCAATGATGAACAAGTGGCTACATTCATGAGGTCGTCGAGAGTTCGAAGCGAACTGATCATGAGCGAAGTTTCCCGCTCGTGTTCGGCCATCCTTGAGCGACGGCGCTGGGCGCGACCTGCTCGAGATTCTTGACGATCGCCACGGCCACAGTTCAACGCTGGTGACAAGCCACATTCCGGTTGAGAACTGGCACGCTGCACTGGGCGATCCGACGCTCGCCGACGCCATTCTCGATCGGCTCGTGCACAACACTTACCGCATCAATCTCAGTGGCGAATCGATGCGAAAGCGCAAAAAGAGTTTGACCACCAATTCACAGTCAGAGTAAAAACCGAAAACCCCGCGTCGCTGCGCTCCGACTGTCCAGCTTCGCGCGAAACAACCGTCCACCTTCACGCGAAACGCGTGTCCAGCTTCCGCGAATTACACATTTTGACCCCGGCCAGTTCGCGTTTGACCTGTGCCAGCTCGGCCTCCATTTCGTCAGTGGCTTCTGGTGCCGACCGACATCTTTCAGCTTGCCGGCCCTCGCCGCGCGCACCCAGCGTCTTGATTGGGATCGACAACCGCCGCGACGCTTCCGATACCCCAACACCTTCAGTCAACGCCAGCTTGACCGCTTCGTCACGAAGCTCCTTCGTATAGACCGCTCTTGGAATTCGATTCATGCATGCCTCCGTTTCTCGATTTTACGAAACGTTGGCTTCCTTTTTTCGACCGGCCTCAGTGCGTCGTGCAGCGCTCGCCGCGGAGCCATCTCGTCGGCTTACCGTCGCATCCGCCCGCGGGGAGACTGGTTCGCCAACAGAACTGCGGCGCAGCGGCGCGACTCACGCTGCCAGACGCTCCGGGCGCGCGGACTAAACTAAACCATTTTGTACTTGCGATCTTCCGCCCGATCGCCGATGTGCCGGTCAACGAACGCATCCAGCTTTCTCAGCTCGCGTCGCTCGAAATACAGGCCTCGGTGCGCGA